>JAPPMM010000040.1 GCA_028819075.1 Gammaproteobacteria bacterium | reverse complement strand
CCGCCCGCTCGACCGGTTCTCCAGAACGCTTGCGTCACGGGGGCGTCCATAGATGCCAACGGGGCGGGACACCCTGGCATCCAGTACGTTGTTCCGAGTCGGCATCGTCTCGCGAAGCCGGCCACGCCCGGCACCCACGCAAGACTCGCAGCTCACTGGAGGAACCATGGCTCGATCTCCCCTGCGCCTGTCCGTCATCGCGCTCGTGGCTCTGTCCCCGGCCTGTGCCGAATCGGGCGCGCCGGGGGCGGACGCTTCAGCCTCCGCCGGGAACCCGGCCGCTTCCGGAAACGGTCCGCCATCCTTCGAAGTCGATCCCACCTGGCCGCGCGAGTTCCCCAACGACTGGATCCTGGGCGCAATCACGTCGGTCTTCGTCGATGACCGGGATCACGTCTGGATCACGCATCTTCCCGAGACGCTAACGCCGGAGGAGATTTCCGCGGTACAGGATCCGCCCATCGGGGAGTGCTGCGTGCCGGCGCCCGTCGTGCTCGAGATCGACCCGGAGGGCAACGTGGTTCAGGGGTGGGGCGATCCTGCCACCCAGGACGTCTCCGAGTACCCGCGCAACTCGCACGGGCTCTTCATCGACCACAACGGCAACGTCTGGATAGGCACCTACCGCCACCATCGCGTCATGAAGTTCACCCGCGACGGACAGCATCTCATGACGCTGGGCGAGTACGACGTGAACGGCGGAAGCTCCGACACCGCGCTCCTCGGCGGTCCGGCCGGCATCTGGGTCGACCCCGCAACCAACGAGGTGTTCATCGCGGACGGTTATCGCAACCGGCGGGTAGTCGTGTTCGACGGAGACACGGGCGCGTACCTGCGGCACTGGGGCGCCTACGGGGAGCCCCCCGACGACGAGGCCACCTACGACTACGGCGCCCGCACCGCGGACAGCCCGCCCCCGCCTCAGTTCTCCACCGTGCACGGCCTGGCCGGTTCGGCGGACGGCCTGATCTACGTCGCGGACAGGCGCGGCAACCGAATTCAGGTGTTCCAGCGCGACGGCACCTACGTGACCGAAAAGACCATCGCCCCGCTCACCCGCGCCTCCGGGTCGGCGTTCGTTATCGCGCTGTCGCCGGACGCCGCGCAGCAGTGGCTCTATCTGGCCGACGGCACCAACCACAAGGTGTGGATCCTGCGCCGCTCGGACCTGGAGGTCGTGGGCGAGTTCGGCCGCGGCGGTCGGCAGGTGGGTCAGTTCCTGCGGCCGCACGGCATGTCGGTGGACTCCCGCGGCAACATATACGTGGGCGAGGCCTCCACGGGCCGGCGCGTGCAGAAGTTCGCGGTGGGAGGTTAGGCGAAAGGCGCGGGTCGCCGGCCCTGGCTGCTATCCTCCCGATCCCGCCCTAGCGGTCGGTACCGCCCGCCGGCAGCCGGTAGTCGAGCGGCGGGTCGCGGTCGCCCAGCAGCGGCTCGTAGACCCAGCCCTCGGGTATGCGGTCCGCATGCTCTGTCCTGGCCGCCTCCACCAGGTCGGGCCGGGTGAACACGTCGATCGCGGTCATCGCCAGCGCCTTGGCCGCCACCACCATGCCCTTCTCGCCGATGGGCGTGCCGCCCGCCGCGATGGCGTGCCACGAATGAGCGGCCGTGCCGGGCACCCAGGTAGCGGTTCGCACCCCGCCCGTGGGCACCGCCCAGCTCACGTCGGCCACGTCGGTCGAGCCCCCGGTACCCTCCTCGGTCACGAAGAAGGGCTGGATTTCCGCCGCCGACTCGATGGGAAGCGCGTCCTCGGGCAGGTGCTTGGCCAGCGCTTCGGCGAAGCGGCGGTCCTGCTCGCTGTAATGCACGCCCCCGACCCGCTCCAGGTTGGCGTGCATCGCCTCCTGCAGCGCCACGTTGATGAGGATGTTGTAGAGGCCGTGGATGACCTCGTACTGCATGTCGGTTCCCGTGCCCAGCGCGGCTCCCTCCGCCGCCTGCGCCACCCGCTCGAAGATGGCGTGGACGTTCGCGGGGTCTGGATGGCGCACGTAGTAGAATACCTCGGCGAAATCGGGCACGACGTTGGGCGCCGCGCCGCCGTAGGTGATCACGTAGTGGATGCGGGTCTCCTGCGGGACGTGCTCGCGCAGCAGGTTGACCATGTGGTTCATGGCCTCCACGCCGTCCAGCGCCGACCGCCCGCGCTCGGGCGCCCCGGCCGCGTGCGCGGACACGCCGGAGAAGCGGAATTTGGCGGACTTGTTCGCCAGGCTGCTCGACGCGCCCGCTGAGTTTCTGTCCCCGGGATGCCAGTGAAGCATGATGTCGACGTCGTCGAAGAGCCCTTCGCGCACCATGTACACCTTGCCCGCCCCACCTTCCTCGGCCGGGGTCCCGTAGACGCGCACCTCGCCGGTCTGGCCCGTCGCCCGCATCCACTGGCGCACGGCGATGCCGGCAGCGGCCGAACCCGTGCCGAACAGGTGGTGTCCGCAGGCGTGTCCCTGCGGCTTGCCGGGGATGGGTGTGCGCTCGGGGCTCCGGTCCTGGGTGATGCCGGGAAGCGCGTCATATTCCGCCAGGATGCCCACGACCGGGCCGTCTCCGTTGCGGTAGCTGGCGACGAAGGCGGTGGGAATGCCCGCAACCCCCATCTCCACCTCGAAGCCGGCGGCCTCCAGCGTGCCGGCCAGCAGGGCCGAGCTCTCCGTCTCCAGATAACCCAGCTCGGCGAGGTCCCAGATCTCCTGGGCGATGCTCGCATAGGAGCCCGCGTGCTCGTCGATGAAAGCAGCGACCATGTCCTTGCCGTCCTGCGCCTGGAGCGGTGCGTGGGCAAAGCCAAGGGCCATTGCTACGGCGATGATGATGAGGGCGCGAGCGTTCATGATCTGCTTCCTGGATGTGGGCCTGGATGATCGATCGGGATGGGCGGGTGGCCGAGGGCGTTCACGCTCCTCCCTCCGCATGGATCATGGTAGCAAAACATGGGGACTCCGGCACTCTCGCGGCATTGCGCTAGCCGGGCCGGCGCCGGTCACGAAGGTTCAGCATCACCGAGAGTCCCAGCGCCACCAGCGCACTGCCCACCACCACCGCATCCACGAGGGCCGCGTTCCAGTCGATGCCCGTGACCGCGTCCAGGTGGTACTTGATCCACGACGCCGGCAGGCCGGTCTCCCCCAGGGCCCGCTTCAAATCCCAGTGCCAGTCCGTCAGCGGGCAGTATCCCCATCCGTACACAATCCCGGCCCCGAACCAGAACAGCAGCGTCACGCCGATGGTCAGCAGGTGGAGCCGCCGGGTTCTCCTCCAGGCCCATCCGAGCATGTTGAAGCTCACCAGCGCCGTATGAAAGACGACGAACAGCACATCGAGAAGCCGATAGAGGGCCGGTTCGGTCATGGGTAACGATAGGTGCCGACACCTGCCGGCGCGATCTGCGTAGGCAGCAGGGGACAGCCGGACCTGTCCCGGTGACACAGGCACCCATTGCCGGTCACCGGGGCTGGACCGGAGCCGATGATCGCGAGACATTGAATGGCCGCGGGGCTTCGCACTCTGGGAGGTGGCGTTTTGCCAGAGGGGCGATCCCTTCCCTGCACACCCGCAAAGCGCAGCACTGCTGATGGAACAAGACTCCACGCACGGCGCCAGAGACCCGAGAGACATCTCGGTCAACGTCAACCTCAGTCTCCCGGACGCGCCGGCGGCCTACGAGTCCGTATACAAGGACGTCCTGGGGTACGGGCTCTGGTGTCTGTGCCTCGCCGGGGTCTGCGGTGCCCATCGCATCTACATGGGCAAGTGGGGGACGGGAATCCTCTGGCTGTTGACCTTCGGCCTCGCGGGCGTCGGCCAATTGGTGGACCTGTTCCGCATGAAGGCGCTGATTCGCGATGCCAACGTGCGCAAGGGCTACATTCCCCATCCCATGCTGGCCGCCCGCGCCAACCCCGGTTCCGCGCCGCCCGCAGCCCTGCCCAAACACACGGACCTCAGGCTCGTGCTGCTCGAGGCCGCGGAGAAGAAGGGCGGCGAACTCACGGTCACCCAAGGGGTGATGGCCTCAGGGAAGTCCTTCGAAGAGGTCGAGAAGTGCCTGCGCGGCATGGTCGACCAGGGTTACGTCGACGTCGACAATGCGCCCGGCAGCGGCGTCATCGTGTATCGCTTCCCGGAGCTGTCGGGGAGCTAACGACCGCGGAGGCGCCGTGCCCGACCGGCCCCATTTCACGGTACTCGACCATCCGCTGGTTGCCGACAAGGTCACCCGACTGCGCGACCACCGCACCGGACACCGGGAGTTCCGGGACCTGATCCGCGAGATCGGCGCCCTGATGGCCTATGAGGTCCTGCGCGACCTGCCCGCCGAGGAAGTGGAGGTCGAGACCCCGCTTGAGACCACCACCGGCCTCCGCGTGCGCGAGGAAGACGTCGTGCTGGTGCCGATCCTGCGCGCCGGGTTGGGGATGCTCGAGGGCTTCACCACAGTGCTGCCGGGCGCGCGCATCGGGCACGTGGGGCTGTACCGGGACCATGAAACGCTCCAGCCTGTCCAGTACTACTTCAACGTTCCGCAGCCCGCGGGCCGCCACTTCATCGTGGTCGATCCGATGCTGGGCACGGGCGGGTCGTCGTCGGCGACCATTACGCTGCTCAGGGAACACGGCGCGCGCGACATCCGCCTGGCCATCCTGGTGGCCTGCCCGGAGGGCGTGCATGCCCTTGAGCGAGCGCATCCGGACGTGCCGGTTTTCACGGCCGCTCTGGACCGGCAGCTGAACGAGAACGGCTACATCCTGCCGGGACTGGGTGACGCCGGAGACCGCATCTTCGGGTCGGACTGACGGAGACCGCTCCCGGGTCGATGCCGCGAGGCTCGCTCGGTCTGACGGCTACGGCCGTTCCACCCTCACCGGGCACACCTTCAGCTCCGCCGTGTCCGTTACCGGGTCGTATCCTCCGCCGGTGAGCACGTTGACCGGGGCGTCGTTGAAGCTGAACGAGGTGAAGACGGTCCCGCGCGGCGAGCGGGCGTTGGCCTCCACCCGGACCATCATGCATCCGCGCGCGCTGGTCATCTTGGCCCAGCCGCCATCCTCGAGCCCCCAGTCCATCACGTCTTCCGGATGGATCTCCAGCCGTTCGCCCGGCGCCAGATAGTCGATGCCGGCGGCGCGGCCGGTCTGGGTGCGGGTGTGGTAGTTGGGGAGGCGCCGGCCCGTGGTGAGCCACACCGGGAACTCGTCGCTGATTACCTCGGCGGGATCCCGGTAGCGGATCAGCTTGAAGATGCCGCGCCCGTTCTCGAAGGTCCCCTGGTGCAGGATCGGCGTCCCGGGGTGATCCTTGTAGGGCACCGGCCAGTGGTACTCGCCGCGGTCGATGCGGTCCCAGTCCAGCCCCGCATACAGGGGCGATAGCTCGCAAAGCTCGTTGAAGACGTCCTTCGCGCTCTCGAAGTCGAAGCCGGGCGTGCCCATGCGGCGGGCGATCTGCGACACGATCCACCAGTCGGGCATGGCCTCGCCCGGGGGCTCGACCGCCTTGCGCAGCCGCTGCACGCGCCGCTCGGTGTTGGTCTGCACGCCGTCGGTCTCGCCCCATGCCGTGGCCGGGAAGACCACGTCCGCCAGCTCGGCGGTTTCGGTGAGGAAGAGGTCGATCACCACCAGTTGGTCGAGGCTCTTTAGCGCCTCCTCGCAGTGGTGCCGCTCGGGGTCGGTGACGACGGTGTTCTCTCCGTTGATCATCATCGCGTGGATGCCGTCGCCGCAGGCCTCCAGCGCCCTCACCTTGGTGGGCCCGATCTCGAGGTCCACCTTGCGCCCGTACACCGGCTCGAACTTCTTCTGGTGCGCCGGATCCAGCACGGACTGGAAGCCGGGGTAGTTGTTGGGCAGGGCGCCCGCGTCTCCCGCGCCCTGAATGTTGTTCTGCCCGCGCATCGGGTTAACCCCGGTGCCCTCGCGCCCGATGTTGCCCGTCATGAGCGCCAGGTTGCACAGGCTCTGGACGTTGTCGACCCCGCAGATGTGCTCGGTAATGCCCAGCGTGTAGTAGATGGCGCCACGTTCCGCCTTTCCGTACAGGATGGCGGCGCGCTCGATGTCGGCGGCAGGCACCTCGGTGATGGTCTCGGCCCATTCAGGGGTGAACTTCTCGATGTGCTGGAGGAAGGCCTCCGCCTCGGTCGTGCGTCCCTCGACGAAGCCCTGGTTGGTCAGGCCCTCGCGATGGATGACGTGCGCCATGGCCAGCAGGAGCGATACGTCAGAGCCGACCCGGAGCGGCAGATACACGTCGGCCAGTTCGGCGAGGGCGATGCGCCGCGGGTCGGCGGTGATGAGCTTGGCCCCGTTGGCGATGGCCCGCTTGAGCCGGGTCGCGGCCACGGGGTGGCACTCCGTCATGTTGGTCCCGATGCAGAAGATCACATCGGGCTTTTCCATGTCCTCGAGCGGGTTCGACATTGCGCCCCGACCGATCGTTGCCGCCAGACCGGCGACTGTGGGAGCGTGTCAGGCACGGCTGCAGTTGTCGATGTGGTTCGTTCCGAACCCCCCCCGGATGAACTTCTGCATGGTGTAGGCGGCTTCGTGCGGCGCCCGCCCCGAGGCAACTCCGTAAACGGCATGGCGCCCGTAGCGCTCGCGCACGCGCAGGAACCCCTCTGCGGCCCGGTCCAGCGCCTCGTCCCAGCCGGCCTGATGCAGCTCGCCGTCCTCACCCCGCACCAGCGGATGGGCCAGGCGGTCGGGGTGCTGCACGAAGTCGAAGGCGAACTGGCCCTTCACGCACAGGGCGCCCTTGTTGGCGGGGCCGTCCATGGCGGGCTGCACGCCGATGAGCGTGTTGCCGCGGGTGAGCAGGTCCACCGCGCAGCCCACCCCGCAATAGGGGCAGACCGTGCGGGTCTTCTTCGTCTCGCCGGCAACGTCGCGGTACGCCAGCGCCTTCAGGTCCCCCAGCGCCCCGGTCGGGCAGGTCTGAACGCACTGCCCGCAGAAGGTGCAGGCCGAATCCTTGAGGTGGCCGTCGAACTCGACCGTGATCTGGGTGTCGAAGCCGCGTCCCTTCACCGAGATGGCGTAGTCGCCCTCCTGCTCCGCACACACGCGCACGCATCGGTAGCAGGAGATGCAGTTGTCGTAGTCGCGCATGATGAAGGGGTTCGGGTCGTCGGGGCGGCTCGCGCCCGACTGCCTGCCCTGGAAGCGCCCGGTGCGCGCCTCGTAGCGGTCCACCAGCTCGGTCATCTCCTGCGAGGCGAGGCTGGTGAGTTCGTCCACGTCCACTTCGCGGTTCTCCGAGGCCAGCATCTCCATGAGCGTGCGGCGATGCACCTCCACGCGCGCGCTCCTGGTGCGCACCTCCATTCCCGCCTGGCATTGAGCGGTGCACGACGCGACCGGGGCGCGCGCGCCCTCCACCTCCACCACGCACAGGCGGCATCCGCCGAAGGGTTCCAGCCTGGGGTCGTAGCAAAGCGTGGGGATGTCCTTGCCGTGCCGCGTAGCGGCCTCGTAGACGGTCTCCCCCGGGGTGTAGGCGACCTTTTCGCCGTCGAGGACGATGGTGGGTCCTGTCCCGTTCGTGCTCATCGGTGTGGTCCTGATTCGAGTTTGCTGCCTGGACCCTCCAGGGCCCAGTCCCATGCGGCCCGCCCTAGCCCCGGCCCGCCATGGGGAGGGGGCCATGGGCAGTGACGTGGCGCGAAACCGCCTCGGGAAAATAGCGCATGAGGCTCTCGGTGATGAGCGGGGCCGCGGTTCCCAGGCCGCAGGCGCTCGTCTCCTTCATGGTATACCCAATATCCGCAACTTCGTCCACCCACGCCACCAGCGCATCCGGGCCGGCCTCGCCGGCGAGCCGCTCGGTCAGGCGCTGGGTGCCGATGCGGCAGGGGAAGCACTTCCCGCAGGACTCGTGCGCGAAGAACTCCATCGCCGCGTGCGCCACCTCGACCATGTCGCGCGAGTCGTCGAACACCATGATGCCGCCCGCGCCCAGGAACGACTTGCGCGCCCGGATGGCGGGCTCGTCCAGCGTGACGAAGAGATCGTCACCCGCCAGGAAGCCCCCGGAGAGCCCGGCCATCGTAACCGCCTGGATGGTGCGGCCCTCGAAGGGGCCGCCGGCCCAGTCGTAGAGGAGCCTTTCGAGCGGGAAGCCCATGGGGACTTCGTAGTTCCCGGGCCGGAGGATGTCCCCGGAAAGCGAGATCACCTTGGTGCCGGCGTGTCCGTTCAGGCCCAGTCCGGCATACCACTCGGCGCCAAGCGCGAGAATATGCGGGACGGAGGCCAGCGTCTCGACGTTGTTGACGACCGTCGGCAGGTTCTCGAAGCCGTGGGTGACGGGGAAGGGGGGGCGGTTGCGCGGGAAGGGATGCTTCCCCTCCATGGAGTTCAGCAGCGATGTCTCCTCCCCGCATATATAGGCGCCGGCGCCGCGGCGGATGTGCAGGTCGAAGGCGAAGCCGCTGCCCATCACGGACGGCCCCAGGATGCCCGCTTCCTCCGCTTCGCGGATGGCCTCCGCGAGGATGTGCTCGGTCTCGGGGTACTCGTAGCGCAGGTAGATGTAGCCGCGGTGCGCGCCGCTCGCGTACCCCGCGGCGATCATGCCCTCGATGACCGCGTGCGGATCGTAGTCCATGAGGGCGCGGTCCTTGAAGCAGCCCGGCTCGCCCTCGTCCGCGTTGCAGACGATGGACTTCGGCGTCCCGTTCGCTTCGGCGACCGCGCGCCACTTGCGGCCCGTGGGGAAGCCGGCGCCGCCCCGGCCAGCCAGCCCGCTCCGGTCGATGGCTTCGATCACCTCCGCGGGAGACATTCCGCTCACCGCGCGCGCGAGGCCCTCGTAGCCGCCGTCGCGGCGGTATCCGGCCAGGGTGGCGTGCCCCGGCTCGCGGATGGTGCGGAAGACGCACTCGCGGTGGCCGTCGCGGGCGGGCGGGGGGAGGGGAGCTGGCCGAGCCGTGAGGTCGGCGGCCGAGCGTCCGGCCAGGGTGAGATGGCCGCGGATGACCGGGACCGGGTCGTCGCAGCGGCCCGAGCACGGCATGCCGGTCGCCCCCTCGGGCGCGAGCGCCGCGAGGATGTCGAGCGCGCCCTCCTGAACGCACACGGGTCCCGTGCAGACGCGCGGGCAGTCGAGCCCACCCGGCACGCGCGCGAAGTGGTGATAGAAGGTGATGGTGCCGTACAGATCGGCGAGCGGGATGCGCAACCCCTTGGACACCGCGCGGATGGCATCCTCGGAGAGGTAGCCGTCGCGCGCGTGGAAGGCATGCAGAACCGGGAGGAGCGGGGCGGGCTCCTCCTTCCAGCGGGCCAGGATGTCCTGGTCGGTCATGCTGCGCCCGCGTCGGTCATGCGGTGGTCCTGTCCGGTCATGGGGCGCTCTCTCCCGTCATGCTGTGATCCCGTCCGGTCATGCGGCGCTCCGTTCGCTCGTAGGCGGTTTTCGATGGGGCCTGGGGGACAACAAAGTGGGCAAGAGACCGCGCAAAGGGAAATCCCTCGCCTCCAGGGGCCGGAAACATATGCTCTCCGCGGACATCTCGCTCCCTTTGCTTGTACGCCGGGGTTTCGATTGCGTACCTTTGTGACGCGGGGAGCGCGGGCGGGCGAGCAGGTTCAGGACGGGCCCATAGCTCAGTTGGTCAGAGCAGCGGACTCATAATCCGACGGTCGCAGGTTCGAGTCCTGCTGGGCCCATCGCCCGTCCGCCTTCCCCGCAGCAACGCGGCCCCGCCAGCACTTGACTGGCGGGGCCGTTCCTTGCTGATCCCGGCCTGTTCCCGGCATCCCGGTCCCGGGGCCGGCGGCGTCGGCTAGAAGATGATTTGGAACCCCACGTTCAGGTTGCGCGGGAAGCCCAGGAAGACCTCCGCGGAGTCCGCATCGTGACGGTCGCCGTCGTCGTGGTAGCCGTTCCACCTGGACGCATCGGTGGCGTCCTGGATGTACACGGTGTCGAACAGGTTGTACACGTTGGCGAACAGGCGCAGGCTTCCGCCATTCGCAATCGGCAGGACGTCGCCGAGCGAATACGAGGTGTGCAGGTGGAACAGTGAATAGCCCGGGGGCTGCCAGGACTGAGCCCTGTCGTCCGCCCTGGTGCGGCTGAAAGGCTCGAACTGCGCGAAGTGATCGCCGTAGAACATGCCCACCAGCGACAGATAGGCGGCGTCCGACGGATAGACGGAAGCCATGAGCGCCATCTGGTGCTGTGGCGCGTCGGCGACCTTGAGCCCGGAGATGTAGAAGTTGTAGTTCTCCGTTTCGCTGGACTGGTCATCGGGCCGATAGGTGCCGGACACGTCTTCCAGGTACTTCCAGTTGCCGAGCGAGAGCGACCAGTCGAAGCGCACCAGGTTGCTGGGCTGGAACCATCCTTCGGCCTCGACGCCCATGTGGCGCGCGTCGACGCCGAGCAGGTTGACCAGCCCGTCCACTCCCTCCACGCCGCCGATGTTCTGGACAAAGCGGGTCAGGGTCCGATTCCTCCAGGTGGTGTGGTAGAGACCGAGCCTCAGAAAGATGTCCCTCGCGGCGGAGCGGAACTCGCTGCCGACTTCGCCGGAGAGGAACTTCTCGTTTTTCGGATCCGCGTTCAGCGTGCCGTTGTTGTCGTCGATCACGCCATCGAAGATCGGCACCTTGGAGATGACGCCTGCATTCGCGTAGATGGACCACTGGTCGTTGAGGTTGCGAACGGCGCCGCCCTTGAACTGGTAGCCGCCGATGTTGCCGCTTTCCAGCGTGCGGTAGCCTCCGGACGCCGCATCCTGCCTGAAGAAGTCCACGAAGGTGTAGGAGTTCTGCGCCCACCCGGCCATACCGTAGACAGAGCCTGCGGTGGTGCTCTTCTCCGCCTGAACGTACCCGCCCAGCCAGCCGACCGTGTTCTCGTTGTGGTAGGCGATCTTGTCGCCCAGGCCGCGGTTCTGCTCGGCTTCCGTCCAGAAGTCGGAGCTGCAGCTGCGGAAGCAATCGTTGTAGTAGGCGCCGCCCAGCAGGTCGCGCACCTCCCGGTAGTGCTCGATAGTGGCGGTGCGCCAGTCGATGCCGACCTCGGCGGTGAGGCCTCCTTCGAAGCTCTTCCGCAGCTTCGAGATCACGCCCAGCGTGTTCTGGTTGTTGACCGAGTTGCGCAGGATCCCGCGGGACCCGGTGGAGTTGGAACGGTTGCGCTCGATGGTGGCGTCCCAGTCGGCAAAGCGCTGGCCGTAGTCGGTATTCCACCTGAGCGATCCGTACGTGCCGGTACCGCCGCCCCGGCCGCCGGAATAGTAGCCCACCGTCGACAGGCTCAGGCCGTCGCCGAAGAAGGAATACCAGTTCAGGTTGACCTGCGGCTTGTGGAAGTAGTTCTCGCGCTCGTTCAGGTAACCGCTGTTGAAGCGGTCTCGGTGCCCGGCGTCCGGTCCGGTGCTGTTGTACTGGCTTCCTGCGTAGCTGGCGCTCACCGGAGCCACGTTCGGACTCCGTCCCCTGCCCACTTCGGGATAGTCGTCGAAGGCCCCCGCGTCGAATCCGTCCAGCGAACGCGCGAAGTCCGGGTCCAGGCTCGCCAGGTTGAGCTTGTAGAGATTCTGGCCGTGGCGCTGCGGTGCACCGACCGCGTAGGCTTCTAGCCGGTTGCTCGGGTTCAACTGGAACGACGTGGCCAGGTAGTAGGCCCAGGCGTCCGTCCAGAGCGCGTCACCGCCGGCGAAACCGGTGTACATCCCGCTCCCGGTCTTGCGCACCATCTGAGCCGTGGCTGCGAACGCCCCCATGGGGCCCGTGTTCACCACCAGGGTCTCCTTCAGCATGTTGTTGCCCAGCCCCCAGCCACCGCCATCGTCCAGGCTGCCGAGACCGAATTCCTGCTTGTACATCAGGCCGCTGCCCCGGTCCGCGGGATCGGTGATGACGTTGATCGTGCCTCCGATCGATGGCGTGGCCAGGTTCACCGCCGACAGGCCGCGCTGGAGCTGGAGGCTGGTGGCCGCGTCACCCACGCCGTCCCAGTTGGACCAGTAGACCCACCCGTTCTCCATGTCGTTGACGGGCACGCCGTTGATCATCACGGCGGTGTTGCGCTGGTTGAAGCCGCGCACGTTGATGCGGGCATCCCCGGAGCCGCCCCCCTGGGCCGTCGCGTAGACGCTGGGGGTCACGTTGAGCACAAGCGGCAGGTCACGGGAACCCAACTGGTTCTGGAGCTGTGTCTTGCTCACGTTGGTGAACGCCACCGGGGTCTTCCGGTCCTGGGCGCGGGTGGCGAAGACCTCCAGGGCGTCGAAGGCGATCGCCTCCTGGCTCAGGCTGAAGTCCAGCGACAGCGACTGGCCCGCCTCCAGTGAGACGCCGGTCGCGGACTGGCCCCCGTAGCCGATCATGATCACTTCGACGGTGTACGGCCCGCCCGGACGAACTCCCTCCACCCGGTACGCGCCGTCGCTCGCCGACAGCGCCCCCGTCTGGACTCCGGTCACCTCGTGCGTCACCACCACCTGCGCGCTGGCGATGCCGGCGCCGCCATCCCCGGTGACCCGGCCCGTTATGGTGGCGGCCTGCTGCGCGGCCAGATCGCCGGCGCACACCGCGACCAGCACGGCGAGAACTGCATTCAGACGACTTCTGGACAACATCGGCTATCCTCCCTTTGCTAGAGATTGCATGACGAATCTGGTTCCATCGACTTCCGCCCGTGGGCGTGTGCTACTCGAATGGGGCTGCGGGACCCCAGGTTGGACCGTCCGGCAGGGCGCGCATCCGGGTCAGGCTGCCGGGGACGGTCTCGCGATAAGGTAGCGGCCGAAGATCCAGGCGGCGGTGAGCAGGGCGAGTCCGGCGAGCGCCACCAGTCCGAGCGTCCTGTTCACGACATCGGATGCCTCCGAGCTGATCTGTCCTTCCGGACGTCCGATGGCGATGTAGCCCTCGGGCGTCGCACCTTCACCTGTAAGCGGCGCGACCGCGAAAACCGACATGCTCCCGTCAAGGTCGGCGCCGTGCACGATGCCGGGCTCGTCGGCCGCGTCGGGGAATCCCTCCGTCCGCATCGCGCCGATGGTGTCTCCCTCGCTCTGCCCTGAAGGGTAGCGAACCAGGACGCGGCCCTCCCGGTCGAGCACCGTGAAGGTGGACGACTGCGGCAACTCCATGTCCTGCGCGGTCTCGCTCAGGGCGCGCAGGTCGATGCTCGCGATCAGGACCCCGCCGGGCATCCCGCTCTCATCGGGAACCGGAATCGCCGACGCCACGCCCGGGCGCCCGGTGACGCGTCCGATCTGGTAGCTGCCGATGATGTGGCGGTTCTCGTTCATGGCGCGGATGTAGTAGGTGCGGTCGCCCAGGTAAAGCACCCCGTCCGGCTGTACGGAGCCACACCCCACGTATCCGTCGAGTCCGATGGCCCAGATGCCATTGAGGTCGTTGGCCTGGTCGAAGACGCGTCCCAGGATATTGGTGCACTCCGGCTGCTGCATCCCGTTCACCTGCGGGAACTCCGCGAGCGTCGCGAGCAGTACGCGGCTCTCTTCGAGCAGCCGGTTGTACTCCACCGACGTCTCCCGCGTGGCGCGCAGGAGCTCCTGCTCCTGATTGGCCAGCTGGAGTGAGCGGATCTCGCCATTCGCGTACAGGTAGATGCCGACCGCCGGAAGGAAGGCGATCAGCACGAGCAGCAGGACACGGCCGGTGAACCCCCGGTTCGACGTTGACATCGATCGGCTCTCCTGGTTGGGTACGTTGTGGGTTCCGCAATCTAGCATGTCGTCAGGAATTGCGCTCCGTCCCGCGGCAAGGTGTCCCGGGACTCGCCGGCTCACTAGTTTGCCGCGCGGGCAACGCTTCCTTTTTCGGTGGTGCCGACTGAGCCATGAGCCTCGAATCCCTTGGGAATCTCGCGGAGATCGTCGGCGTTCTCGTCGTGATCGCGGGCTTCCTCTTCGGCTACCTGCAGATCCAGCAATACGGCATCCAGCGGCGGGCAACAGCCGCCATCGAGCTCGCGCGATCTCTGCAGAATCCCCCCATGGCGCGGGCCCTTCGCCTGGTCTTCACGCTCCCGCCGGGTCTCGACGCGTCCGAGATTCGCGAGCGCGGCAGCGAGTATGAGGACGCGGCCATGCTGGTTTGTCTGACCTTCGAATCGGTAGGCCTCATGGCCCATCGCCACATGGTTTCCCTGGAGCTGGTGTGGGAGTTCATGGGCGGGGCGTTGCTCGGTTCCTGGGAGCGGCTCGAGGACTGGACGCACGAGATCCGCGACCGGAGCGGCGACGAGAAATTCAACGAGTGGATGCAGTGGCTGGTGGAGCAGTGCTCCCGCCGGTACGGCCGGGAGGAACCGGCGTACCGGCGGTTCGCGGAGTGGCTCCCCGGTCGGCAGGACCGCGTGGCTTGAGGGGAGGCCGCGGGGTCGCGGCCTCCCGAGCAGGGGGTCGGGCGGCTCCGGTCAGCCCGAACGGATCGGGATGCTGATGCTGGTCTGCTCCCACTCCATGACCAGGTCGGCGCCGCCGTCGGCGTCCGAGAAGGTGTAGCGAAGCTGATCGACCGCGTCGCCCACCATGCCCGGCGTCACCGTGAAGCTGCCCACGTCGTTAGCCGTCACCTCGGGGCCGATCGGGATGCCCCAGCGCTCGTTGACCGAGTTGATGTGGACGGTCCAGTCGCCCATGGTGGGCGTGGCGTAGATGGAGTACGCGCCGGCGTCCAGGGCGATGCCGCCCACGCTCGCGCCCGCGCTAAGGTAGATCGCGGTCGCTTCGTTGGCTCCCATGCGCCAGGGGGCGTCATAAGGGACCAGGGCGCCCATGATCTCCCGGGTCACGTCGGGGTTGTTGGGGTCCCGGCGCAGCGGTGCGCCGTAACAGACCTTCACCATCACGTCGCCGAACGACGTGGAGGCGGACTCGAGCGAACTGAGCCGGCCCTCCAGGTCACCGCGCACGAAGCAGTCGGGCTCCTGCGCCATGGACTCCATGGCCATTTCGTCAGAAGCAGCCTCTTCCGCGGCTTCCTGCGCGCAGGCGGGGAGGAGGGCGAGGGCGAACGCGGCTGTCAGGGGCGTGAAGAGCTTCATGCGGTTCCTCCACCAGAGGGAATGCTGTACAGCGAATACGTCGGGCGGGGACACGTCCCGACACGCGACGCGAAAACACGGGCTCGCCCGGAAAGGCGGCTCCGGATAGGATGATGCGCGCCGGAAGTCCGGTCAAGTCGGACGGCGGGTCGTCGGTCGGCTCCGCGAGGAGCACCCAAGGGAACTGGCCCAGGGAGACGCCATGAAGGCCGTATTGATGGACGGTTTCGGGGATGCCGGCGTGTTGCGCTGGGGTGATGCCCCCAGGCCGGAGCCGGGTCCGGGCCAGGTGCTCATCGAGGTGGTGGCGACTTCGGTCAATCGGGCGGACGTCAGCCAGCGGGAGGGGAAGTACCCTCCGCCCCCGGGCGAGTCGGAGATCCTGGGCCTCGAGGTGGCGGGCGTGGTGCGCGAAACGGGCGCCGGGGTCGAACGCTTCCGGCCCGGCGACCGGGTGATGACGCTGGTGGCCGGCGGGGGGTACGCCGAGTTCGCGTGCGCCTACGAGGACCACCTGGTGCGGGTCCCCGAGGCTCTCTCATGGGAGGAGGCCGCGTGCGTGTGCGAGACCTACGTGACCGCGTACCTCAACCTGTTCATGCTGGGCGGCCTCGGCGACGGGGAGGCGGTGCTGCTGCACGGTGGTGGAGGCGGGGTGAACACGGCGGCCATCCACCTGTGCCGTACGCTGGTCCCGGCCACGCGCATGGTCGTGACCGCCTCGCCGGGCAAGGTGGAGCGGGTGCGGGCGATGGGAGTGCACCACGTGGTGGACTACACGGCCGAGGAGTTCGCCCCGGCGGTGCGCGCCTTCACGGGGGGGCGGGGGGTGGATGTGGTGCTCGACCACATCGGCGCGGCCTACCTCAACGGCAACCTTAAGGCCATGGCGCCCGGCGGCCGCCTCGTCGTGATCGGCCTGATGGGCGGGCTCAAGGCCGAACTCAACCTGGCCCTGCTGATGGTGAAGCGGCACACGGTCATCGGCTCGGTGCTGCGCTCGCGTCCGGTGCCCGAGAAAGCCGACATCATGGCCGAGTTCGAGCGGGTGGTGGTGCCGCATTTCGCCGCGCGGCGCATCGTGCCTCTGATTGACAAGGTCTTGCCACTGAGGGATGCCGCCGAAGCGCACCGCCAGATGGAGGCGAGCGCACACTTCGGCAAGTTGGTGCTGAGAGTGCGGGAGGAGTAGCTCGCACTACCGCCCGGCGGAGGTTTTCAGGATCCTGGGATCGTAGCGGTAAATCCGTAATCTCACCCGGCTCAAGCCGCGCGAAATCGGGATGAGCGGGATTGACGATGTAGTTGACCTCACCGATGACCACCGCGCTTGGCACTGCGAGGACGGCGGATTCCAGCGAGGCGAGCCATCGATCCCCAATCCTCTGGGTAGCGGGATGCAGGCTGGTACGGGCCCAATCGGCGGGCAGCGCCCGCAGATCCGCAGCCTTCACAAGGTGCTCCGGGATACCAACCGGAAGCTTCCGGTACCCTTTCAGCACATCGGTTTCCCGGAGATGAACGAGCAACTCCATGCTCGCCAGCGCCAGGCTGGCTGCCAAGTAGACGACCCGCCGCCCCGGGCTGTTCCAGCGCCCGCCATTCCGAAGAGTGCCGTCCCCGGAGAGCATGGCTTTGACGGTGCGGGAGTACACCGGCGAGGCGAGGCGCCACCCTTGGATCAGTTCAGGCACCTCTAGCTGAAAATCCCGTGGCGAATCCGTCCGATGACCTGTTCCACTTCGCGGCTCCCCACCTCCGTGGATGCCCGTTCAAGCGGTGACTCGCCCTCGAGCAGATCGTGCGGATCCCTGAGCCAGCGGCTGGCCGCTTTGCCATCGCCCAGCATCATGTCGTGGACCAACGCCACCAGACGGGCCACGCGCACCAGGCGATCCGACTCCTCCGGGGTCAGCACTCCCGCGTTGCGCCGCCGGGCCAGGGTGGTGGGGGACAGATCGATGACCCGCGCGAGAGCAAGGCGCCCCACTCCAGCGGCGGCCGCGACCTCGTCCAGCGTCGAGAACGGGAGGCCGTTCCGTACCAGGGCCACCGCTCCCTCGCGAACGAGAAGACGGTTCAGGGCTGACCGCGACTCCGGCGGCGGATATCTCATTTCGATGTCCCCCAAATGGTATTTTGCCAACTTCCATATGGTGACATGGTAACGTCAGTTGCCCGGACCGGCAATGCAAGCTGTGGTGGGAACCGAGAGTTCCTGGTCAGGGAGCGCGCAGGCCCAGGTCGACACCGCTGATGTCGTACCAGTCTATCGCGCGATCGGGGACGCCGTCGGCATCGTCCGGTCCCGCCTGCCGCTCGACCAGGACGGCCAGGGTCGATCCAAGCACGTCGAAGCCGTGCGCCCGGTCTCGTATCCTGACGGTGCCGGCGTATTGGCCGTCCCGGTCGTAGATATCGAGGTAGGACCACTCGTCGCGGTCTCGGTTGGTCAGGACCCAAAGCCGGTCCTGACCGTCAAACCAGAGGTGCCTGGAATACGCCTTTGGCGTGTCCCGGGAAGGCGGAGGGGGCACGAATTCTCCACGCTGGGCGGCGTTTCGCCTGAGTTCCTCGACGTACTGGATGTCGCGTTCGTTCGGCAGTTCGAGGGTATAGGTGGGGGCCCGGATTACCTGGCCGCCACTATGATCCCTGCTTGCATAGTGAAGAAGGTGCCCGTCGCAGGCCGAGAACACCATTTGACCTCCGGGGGACACTACGCCAAACGCGAGCCCCCGAAACGAGGACGACTCGCACCCGGCCTCATCCGCCAGGTCCCTGGGGAAGACTCTCTCCCACAGGACTTCGTCCGACGCCAGGTCCAGCTCGACATGCCGCCACTGCATCCCCGCCAGATCCATGACGGTCCCGACCAATGAGGTCCCGAATGGCCCGGAAGGCGTGAAGAGGTCGGCCAGGAATCTGTCCGACATCAATCTTCCCGTGGGCGTGAAGACCGAAATCCGCATCAGGCCCCAGTCGATCACTCCGACGGTCTCGTCTGGTCCCCGGATGAGGAAGAAAGGCGTCTCGAATTCGCCCGGACCCTCCCCGCTCCGCCCGAATACGCCGATCTGGACATCATCCTTTCCCGTACAGTGGATGCGGACCTCGTAGGAGTCGATCACGCACGCCACCACCTCCGTCACCAACGCGATCGATTCGCCCTCGCTGAGCGGCGAACCCGAGCTGGCTACCGGAACCAGGCGAAGCGCAGTCTCGCCCGACTCCGGCTCAGTGCAGGAACCACTGACCGACACGGCCACGGCCAGGATGGGGACGAGCCTTGCCGGGGTTCGAAGACGAGCCCGGGGATCCAGTTGTCTAGTCACGTGAGACCATCGAAACAGATGTCCTTACCGGGATACCCACGGGAATCCGCAAGCTCCGTAGTCGGATCCGGTACCCTGGGCATGCAGACGTAGTTGCATGCGTCGCAGAACGTGGTTTGCTGACGGTCGTACACGCCACCCGCCTTCCTTGGCAGGCCGCGCGCGGCTCCCTAGGTTTGCCCGGACTCGCGGGGAGGCCCGCGGGCTCGATTCGAAAGCCATCACGGAGGATCCGTTCATGACGACCGCAACCGCACTGAAATCCAGGACCGCCGAAGACACGCTGGCTCGCAAGAGCCGCGACGAGGACGTCATCTCGGGCGGACACCTGGCCGCCCGGGCGCTGGCCAACGAGGGCGTCGACACCGTCTTCACGCTGTGCGGCGGGCACATCATCGACACCTACGACGGGTGCATCGACGAGGATATCCGCATCATCGACGTGCGGCACGAGCAGGTCGCCGCGCACGCGGCCGACGGGTACGCGCGCCAGACCGGCGGGCTCGGGTGCGTGATCACCACGGCGGGCCCGGGCTTCACCAACGCGCTCACCGGGATCGCCACCGCGTTCCGGTCGGAGAGCCCGGTGCTGCACATCGGCGGGCAGGGCGCGCTCACCCAGCACAAGATGGGGTCGCTTCAGGACCTGCCCCACGTCAACATCGCGCGCCCGATCACCAAGTTCTCGGGCGGGGTCCGCTCCACCGAGCGCATCGCGGACATGGTGTCGATGGCCGCGCGCGAATGCTTCGCGGGCACACCCGGGCCGAGCTACCTCGAGATTCCGCGCGACATCCTGGACCGCGAGATCCCGCTGGCCAGCGCGACCATCCCCGAGCCGGGCCGCTACCGCGCCTCGACCCGCTCCGTGGGCGACCCCCGCGACATCGAGCGCCTCGCCGACCTGCTGGTCAAATCCGAGCGCCCCGCCATCCTCTTCGGGCAGCAGGTGTGGGGCTGCCGCGCCCACCAGGAGGCCTGGGACCTGGTTCGCACGCTGAACATCCCGACCTTCACCAACGGCGCCTCCCGCGGGCTGCTCGGCCCGGACGATCCCCACTACTTCCACCGCACCCGCGGTGCCGCCTTCGGCAACGCCGACGTGATCGTGATCGTGGGCACCCCCTTCGACTTCCGCATGGGGTACGGCAAGCGGCTGCCCGCCGGCGCCAAGGTAGTCCAGATCGACCTCGACTACCGCACGGTGGGCAAGAACCGCGACGTGGACCTCGGGGTGGTGGGCCATCCCGGCGCCGTCATGGAGGCGGTGCTCGCGGAGGCCAGCACCAACCTCGGCGACGGCCCGGCCCGCCGCCTGGGCTGGATGAAGGAGCTGCGCGCCATCGAGGAGCAGAAGACCGAGAAGCTGATGCCGCTCTTCCTCTCCGACGCCGACCCAATCCATCCCTATCGGGTGGCGTGGGAGCTGAACGAGTTCCTCACCGAGGACACCGTCTACATCGGCGACGGCGGCGATGTCGTGACCATCAGCGCCCAGGCGGTCAAGCCGCGCGCGCCGGGCAACTGGATGGATCCGGGCGCCCTGGGCGGACTCGGCGTCGGCACCGGCTTCGCCATGGCGGCCAAGCTCGCGCATCCGAACAAGGAGATCCTCTGCTACTACGGCGACGGCTCCTTCGGCATGACCGCCTTCGACATGGAGACCTGCAACCGCTTCGGCGCGCCCTACATCGCCGTCATCGGCAACAACTCGGCGATGAACCAGATCCGCTACGGGCAACTGGCCAAGTACGGGCAGGAGCGCGGCAACGTGGGCAACCTGCTGGGCGACGTGCCCTTCTCGAAGTTCGCGGAGATGCTGGGTGGATACGGCGAGGAGGTGCGCGATCCAAGCCAGATCCAGCCGGCCCTCCAGCGGGCGCGCGAGTCGGTGCGCAGCAGTGGCAAGTCGGCGGTCATCAACATCTGGGTGGATCCCGGCGAATGGGCGCCGGGCACCAAGCGCCAGACGATGTACAAGTAGTCGCAGCCGGCCAGCCATAACCGAGCGAGCATCGGCAACCCGTGACCCGGACCGGCGATGAAGGGGTCCGGATACGAGTGACCGGCACCCTTCCGCCATCGATCAACCCTTAACCAGCAATCGGAGCCACCCGTCAATGAGCAAAGCACTCAACGGCATCCGCATCCTGGACATGACCCACGTCCAGGCCGGCCCCACCTCCAGCCAGCTCCTGGGCTTCATGGGCGCGGACGTGATCAAGCTGGAGTCGCCCTTCGGGGACGCCACCCGCAAGCAGCTGCGCGATGTGCCGGGGGCCGACAGCCTCTACTTCACCATGCTCAACTGCAACAAGCGCTCGATCACGGTGAACCTGAAGAACGAGCGCGGGAAGGAGGTCTTCACCCGGCTGGTGCAGGAGTGCGACGTGCTCATGGAGAACTTCGGGCCGGGCGTCCTCGACAGGCTCGGCTTCGGATGGGAGCGCGTGCACGAGATCAACCCGCGCATGGTAATGGCCTCCATCAAGGGCTTCGGCACCGAGGGTCCCTACGCTGCCTTCAAGGCCTACGAGAACATCGCCCAGGCGATGGGCGGCTCGATGAGCACGACCGGGATGTTCGACGGATCGCCCGTCGTGACCGGCGCGCAGATCGGTGACTCGGGCACCGGGGTGCATTTGGCGCTGGGCATCCTTGCGGCGCTGCTCCATCGTGAGCAGACCGGGAAGGGGCAGTACGTCGAGTGCGCCATGATGGACTGCGTGATGAACCTGGTGCGGGTGAAGTGGCGCGATCATCAGCGCATCACCCGCGGTCCGCTGGCGGAGTACTCGATTCAGGAGTTCGACGACTTCACCCCGCGCGCCGGCAACGACTCGGGAGGCGGGCAGTTGGGCAACTGCATCCACTGCAAGCCGGGCGGCATCAACGACTACCTCTACATCGTCGTGCAGGAGCACGTGTGGGAGGCGCTGGCGACGCGCGTCGGAGGCGAGGAGCTGGTCAACGATCCGCGCTTCTCGGACATCACCGTGCGGCGCAAGAACCAGGGCGCGATGTGGGACATCCTGAACGATTTCGCGAGCCGGTATACGAAGCGCGAGCTGATGGCCATCCTGAACGAGCTGAACGTGCCCTGCGGTCCCGTGATGAGCACCGCGGACCTGGCGGACGACGACCACGTGCGCGGCCGCGAGATGTATGTCGAACTCGACCATCCCGAGCGCGGGCCGTACTGGAACCTCGGCTGTCCCATCAAGCTCTCGGACTCGCCCGCGGAGATCACGCGTTCGCCGCTGCTGGGCGAGCACACCGACGAGATTCTCGGGGACGTGCTCGGGTACGGCGGGGACGAGATCGCCGAAATGAAGGAAGCCGGGGCCTTCACCTTCAAGCGCTGAGCCATCTCAATTAGCCAGGAGTCCGGGACCTTGAATAATCCCACGACCCAATCCGCCTCGAACGCCGACATCCTGGAGCGCCACGGAGCCTGGTTCGGGCATCCCGCCGGGCTCTCCACCCTGTTCTTCACCGAGATGTGGGAGCGCTTTTCCTACTATGGAATGCGCGCCCTGCTCATCCTGTACATGACCACTGCGACCACGCACGTGGTCCTGCGGGGCGACGGGTCCGAGGTCGCCAACCCCGGCATGGCACTCGATGCAGGAACCGCCGCCGCCATCTACGGCCTGTACACGAGCCTCGTCTACATCATGGCGCTCCCCGGCGGCTGGGTGGCCGACAACCTGTGGGGCCAGCGCAAGGCGGTCTGGGTCGGGGGCTGGATCATCGCCCTGGGCCATTTCACGATGGCGGTGCCGAGCACGTTCGCCTTCTTTCTGGGTCTCGTCTTCGTCGTTCTGGGCACGGGGCTGCTCAAGCCCAACGTCAGCACCATCGTGGGCGAGCTCTATCCCGAGGGGGGCGCGAGGCGCGACGCCGGCTTCTCCATCTTCTACATGGGGATCAACGTCGGGGCGCTGCTGGGACCGCTCATCACGAGCTTCCTGGCCGAAGGCTACAACTGGCACTGGGGCTTCGGTGCGGCCGGCGTGGGCATGGTGTTCGGCCTCATCCAGTACCGCAACCGGGCCCGCCTGCTGGGCGACGCGGGGCTCCTGAAGACGGAGGATCGCCCGGCGCAACTGGCGACGAAGTCGCGCAGGTTCTTCGGCACCTTCTTCGCCGTGGTCGTGGGCGTCGTGGCGTTCGGCTACCTGGTGTCGAACGGGGTGATTCCGGCCACGCTGTCGCAGATCGCGACGGTGCTGGGCTATGGCGTGCTGATCATCATCGCGGCCTACTTCGTCTACCTGTGGACGATGGGAGGCCACACCCGGGAGGAAAACCGCCGCCTGGGGGTGATCTTCTGGCTCTTCCTGCTGATCGCCGTGTTCTGGTCCGGCTTCGAGCAGGCCGGCTCCTCCCTCAACCTCTTCGGCCGCGACTATACCGACCGCAACATCCTCGGGTGGCTCATGCCCGCCGGCTTTTTGCAGTCGGTGAACTCCTTCTTCATCATCCTGCTGGCGCCGGTCTTCGGATCGCTCTGGGTCTGGCTGGAGCGGCGCAACCGCAACCCGTCGATTCCCATGAAGGCTGGGCTGGGGCTGGTGGGGCTGGCGATGGGGTTCTTCGTGCTGGCCTGGGGCGCTGCGAACGCCACAACCGACAACCTTGTGAGTCCCTCCTGGCTCGTGGTGACCTACTTCTTCCACACCGTGGGTGAATTGTGCATCTCGCCCATCGGCCTGTCGGCGATCACCAAGCTGTCGCCCGTGAAGCGGGTGGGTCAGATGATGGGCGTGTGGTTCGTGGGCGCGGCGCTGGGGAACCTGTTCGCCGGGCTGGTTGCCGGGCAACTGGTGGACCTCGCCCCGGGAGCGCTCTTCCAGAACGTCGCGATGACCATCGGCATCGTGGGCATCGTGGGCCTGCTGGCGGCGCCCTGGGTCAAGCGGTTGACGGGGGGGAAGAGCTAGAACCGCTACAGGACCGGCTTGTCGTTCCTCGTCATCGTCACGCTCGTGGAGCGGCTGGCGCTCTCTGCCGTCCGCTAAGGCATCTTGTCGGCAACTGTAGATTATCTTAACATGATCTACTGCTAACCGCCTGATGGAGATGCCCGAGCGATGTCGAGCACGATCAACGTCAAGACGCTCCGCAACGAGATGGGGCGGATCATCGAGCGCGTCCGCAAGGGCGAGGATTTCACCGTGCTTTATCGCAGCCGCCCCGCGTTCCGGATCGTGCCGCTGAGCGGCGTCTTCACCCACGGCGTCGCCGAGGACGATTCGCTCTACCGGGCCGAGGCGGTTGGCAGATCGGACGATGGCTTGACGGCGGAAGAACACGATCGCTCGCTCTACGGGCCACCGCGTGCCTGACCGCACGCTCTTCGTCGACACCGCGGGCTGGATGGCCATGGCGGACGCGGCGGATCCCATGCACGAGGCCAGCCGGGGATCGCGTGACGCGTGGTTGCGGAGCGGAGGGAACCTCCTCTCCACCGACTATGTGATCGACGAGACCCTGACCCTGATTCGGATGCGGCTGGGGCTCGGCGCCGCGGCCCGCTGGTGGGAACAGATCGATGCCAGTTCCCGGCTTCGGTGGGAGTGGATCACGCCTGCGCGCGCCGGGAAGGCCAGGCGCTGGTTCTTCGACTGGAATGACAAGGCGTTCTCATTCACGGACTGCACCAGCTTTGTCGTCATGCGGGAGTTGCGCGTCCGGACGGTCCTGACGACGGACCGCCACTTCTCGCAGGCCGGGTTCGATCCGCTTCCGGGACGATATCCGCCCGGCCGGGGCGGGACGCGCAGTCCGCGGATGCCCTGAGGTGGATGGTGCCGCTATGGCCTTGAGGCGCCTAAGCCCGGGCCGCCCCACGCAGCGACAGCACCACCCCGACCCCCACCACGGTCAGCGCGCCGATCACGTTGTGCCACAGGAACGAGACGTCCGGTGCGCCGAAGGTCACGGCGGCGACTGCCCCCATCCCCACGAGCAGACCGACGAACGCGCCGGCCGCCCTGGCCCGGGGCACCATCGCCAGCAGGAAGACGCCCAGGATCGAGCCGTAGAAGAATGAGCCGAACCGGTTCACCACCTCGATCAGCGAGCCCAGGCTGACCGCGTAGAGGGCGACGAAGCAGGCGAACACCCCCCAGAACGCGGTCGCGGCCTTCGAGACCGCCAGGTAGTGGGCGTCGCTCGCCTCCGGGCGGAACCAGCGCCGGTAGAAGTCGATGATGCTGGTGGTGGAAAGGGAGTTCAGCTCCGACGAGATGCTCGACATGGCGGCCGCAATGATCGCCGCGATGAAGAGGCCCGCCAAGCCGATCGGCAGCTCGCCGAGGACGAAGCGGGGGATGATGTAGTTGACGTCGCGGGATGCCTCGCCGGTGACCTCCTCGGCCATGGCGAGCGCCTCGCCGCGGATCTCCTGGACGGTCGCTTCGCGGCCGCGGAATTCGTCGAGGGCGGTCTGGCCGGTGGCATCCGCGCCTGCGGCAGCGGCCAGCCCCGCCGCGCGGCGTGCCGCGTCTTCCCTCAGCACCAGCGCTTCACCGTAGCGGCCCTGGAGCGCGGCGTACTCCGTCCCCCGCATCTCCACCACCGCGTTCTCGTGGGCCGGGTTGAACAGCAGCGGCGGCGGCTGGAACTGGTAGTAGACGAACACCATCACCCCCACCAGGAGCACGAGCGCCTGCAGCGGGATCTTCCAGTACGCGCTCATCAGGAGCGAGGTGCGCGCGGCGCCGACCGATTTCGCGGCCAGGTAGCGCTGCACCTGGGACTGGTCCGTGCCGAAGTAGGACAGCATCAGGAAGGTGCCGCCGATCAGCCCCGACCAGAAGGTGTACGTCTCGGTGACGGTGAACGAGAAGTCGAACACCCTCAGGCGGCCCGTCGCGCCCGCGATGTGCAGCGCCTCGCCCGGCGAGACCGGCATCCGCACGACCAGCACCACCACCACGGCCAGCAGCGCGACCACGATCAGGACCATCTGCTTGACATCGGCCCAGGTGACCGCCTGAATGCCACCCAGCATCGTGTACGCGACCGTCGGAACGCCGATCAGCGCGACGCACCAGAGGAGCGGCCATCCGAACACCGCCGAGAAGACGACCGCCGGCGCCGCGATGATCACCCCGCACGACATCCCGCGCGACAGCAGGAAGAGGAAGGCGGTAAGCGCGCGCGTACGCGGCCCGAAACGGCGCTCCAGGTATTCGTACGCGGTGAAGACCCCGGCTCCGCGCAGGAACGGCACCAGCGTGACGCCCAGAAGAACCATCGCGAGCGGCAGCCCGAAGTAGAACTGCACGAAGCGCAGCCCGTCGGTGGCGCCCTGTCCCGTGGTGCCGATCATGGTCACCGCCGACAACTGCGTCGCCATGACCGATAGCCCGACCGCCCACCAGGGCAGCGAGCGGTTCGCCAGGAAGTAGCCCTCGACCTCCGTGGTGCCGCGCGCCCGCCGGACGCCGTCGACCAGTACGTAGGTGACGTACGCGACAACGATCAGCCAGTTGATGGGATGCATGGGCGGGTCGCTAGCTGTGGTAGGTGGCCTGCAGGAGCCAGAGCAGAATCAGGGCGACCACCTGGACCAGAAGGACCTTGAGCAGCGTCGGGCGAAAGCGGGCATTCTTCGTCATATCACGCCCCGAACAGTGGGATCTCGAACACTCGCGCGAAGATCAGCAGCACGCTCATCGCGGTGAACACGATCAGGCTGAACCAGCCGAACCAGCGGGCGAAGGTCGAGGGGTAGAAGGCGCGGTCCTCCTTCGGGATCACCACCAGGCAGTAGTAGAAGTTGAGGAAGAAGATCACCGGGGCGATGAAGAACGCCAGCGCCGACGCCACCAGCACCAGGAACACCGGCCGGGGCATCCCCGCGATCACGGCCACCGAGCCGATCAGCGAGTAGATCATGGTGGCGCGGTAGAGGTTGTACTCCGAGTACCAGCCCTTCTGCTTCCTGTCGATGCCCGCCGTTTGCGCGGTGCCGCGGAAGAGGTTGCGGGCGCAGGCCCCGACGATGCGCGGCCAGCCGTCGAAGTAGTTGAATGCGGTCGAGAAGGTGGCCGCGAAGGCGCCGAACATGAACAGGCCCATCATGCCCGGGCCCACCGAGTTGGTGAAGATGCCCGCGATCTCGCCCATCACTGCCTGGCCCTCCACCGCGCTTGGGTAGAGCCACACTGCCGCAAGCAGCATGAACACGGCGGCCATCACGAACGACACCACGTGCCCGAGGCGGAAGTCCCAGAGGCCGATCTGGAACCAGCGCCGGCAGTACTCCTGTGCGTGCGCGGGGAGGCGGTCGGTGTGAACGGTCAGGTCGCGCAGGCGCGGCGAGAAGGGGTTGAACGAGCGCGCGATGCCCAGCTCCTCCATGCGGTCGCGGATCTTGCTCATTCCCGCCTTCTTGGCCTTCCCCCACTCCGAGGCCTGCAGCGAGACGTCCATGCCGGTGGGCAGGAGGCCCAGGAAGGCAGCGATGACCAGCCAGGAGCCGTCGGGGATCTCGACCAGGAAGAAGGTGCCCATCTCGGAGAAGGGCGCGGGCTGGTAGAAGTACACCGCCAGGGTGGACACCACCATGATGGCCGCCAGGATCTTGGCCGAGTTCTCCACGGCCTTGTAGCGCCCCATGAGCAGAATGCCCACCGACACCACCCCCAGCCCCACCGCGGCCCCGGTGAGGGTGACGGGCCAGCCCATCACTTCCGACGCCACGTAGTAGACGACCGCGGCCGCCGCGATGAGGCGCCCCGCCTGTCCGATCGCGCACTGGATCAGCGTCGTCACCAGCACGTACCAGAGCGGCCACTTTCCGCGCGCCGTGGCGTACGCCTCGATCAGGCTCTTGCCGGTGGCGTTGGTGAAGCGGAAGGCCATCTCGAAGCCGTAGTACTTGAAGATGTAGGCCACGGGCAGGCACCAGAGCAGCGCGTAGGCAAACCGGCCTCCCGCGGTGGGCGCGGTAACCAGGTGACTCGTGCCGATCCCGGTCATCATCAGGATGATCCCCGGTCCGAAATGCCGGAGAAGTCCGCGAACCGAGCGGTCCGGAAGCTCGAGCTGGTCGAATTCGGAGGAGTCCGCCGGGGTGCCGCCGGGGTTCTGGGCCATGGGGTTTCTCCGCTGGATGATGGGGAGCGTCCGCCGGGCATAATGGGAAGCACGGGGAAGAACAGAAAGATCGGGGATGCCGGCCGGCTTTCCGGGGCTCCGCCGGATTTGTTAGCTTCGGCACCCGGGCGAGAGCGATTCCAGATGCGGCGCTCTCAAGACTTCAACCGTTTACCAGGTGCCATGAGCGAACGTCCCCTGCTGATGATCCCCGGACCCATCGAGGTCTCCCCGGAGGTGCTGCGCGCCTTTTCGAGGCCGCCTCCCGGCCACGGCCAACCCTTTGTGGTGAAGGCGTTCGGCGAGTCGCTGAGCCGAATGCGCGAAGTGTGGCGGGCCGGGGAGGGCGCGCAGCCGTTCATGGTCGCGGGAAGCGGGACGCTGGCGATGGACATGGCGGCGGTGAACCTGCTCGACCCGGGCGACGAAGCCCTGCTCGTGGACACCGGCTACTTCGCCGACCGCATGCGGCTGGTACTGGAGCATCGCGGGGTCAAGGTCCATACGGTGGTCGGCCCGCCGGGCGAGCGGCCGGAGCCGGAGGAGGTGGCGGCCGCCCTGGACGCCTGCGCGGCGAAGGCGCTGTTCGCCACCCACGTCGATACCTCGACCGGCGTGCTCGTCGATCCGGCCGGTCTGGCGGCGGTCGCGCGCTCGCGCGGGGTGCTGTCCGTCTTCGACGGGGTGTGCGCCACCGCGGCGGAGGCCTTCGAGATGTCCGAATGGGGCGCCGACGTGTATTTCACCGCCTCGCAGAAGGCGATGGGGCTTCCGCCCGGGCTGGCGCTTTTCGTCGCCGGCCCGCGCGCGATGGAGGCGAGCCGGACGCGCCGCACACCCTGCCCCCTGTACCTCGACTGGAACGTCTGGCTGCCCATCATGGAGACCCACGAGGCGGGCCGGATGAGCTACTTCGCCACCCCCGCGACCAACCTCGTCGTCGCGGCCGACGTCGCGCTCGACGAGATCCTGTCCGACCGGCTGGACGGGCTTGAGGGCGTAGACGCGCGCATCGAGCGCCATGCGCGCGTGGGCCGGGCCATGCGGGCGGCATGGGCGCACATGGAACTCGGTGTTGTCCCCGCCAGCGACGCCCACTGCGCGAATACCCTGAGTGCGGTCCGGTACCCGGCGGGCGTGGACGCCTCCCTGGTGGGCCGCATCGTCGAGCGGGGCGTGATCGTCGCGGCGGGACTGCATCCCGCCATGGCCGACCGGTACTTCCGCGTGGGGCACATGGGCTACGTGACCACCCGGCCGGACCTGCTGCGGCGCACCATCCGCGCCGTGGGCGACGCCCTGGGAGCGAGCGGGTGCACGGTCGACACGGCGGGTGCGGTCGATGCAGCCATGGAGGAGCTCGGGTCCCGCGCGGTCGCCGTGTAACCGCGCTCGCTACCCGATCCGGCAGCGCCCTCAGCCCCGGCCCAGGAACCCGACGCCCGCCAGAAGCCCCAGCAAGCACCCGGCTGCCACCACAAGCCTTCAGGACAGGAGACAAACCGTGGTCTACACCTCCCGAGTTCGCATCGAGCGCAAGGCGGGCCCGCTGCGCCATGCGCATCTGCCGGCCACGCCCGACCCCGTCCTGTTCGGGGTGCACAGCGAGATCGCCAGCCACTACGGCGTCGAGCCCGAAACGCCGGTGGCCACCACCCTCGACTACATCGTGGCGGCGGCCGGCGGCTGACTGACGGGAACCCTTGGCGGCGCGCTGGAGGCGCGCGGGATACCGGCTGGGCATGATCGCCTGACCTCCGAGGTCGTGGGAGGCATTGACAAGGAGGACGGCGTGCTCGTGATTCGCACCGTCCATGTGCGGTACCACCTGCGCATGGAGGCGGGGAAGGAGGACCGCGCGCGGCGGGCCCACGAGATCCATCACCCCTACTGCCCGGTCTACCGCACCCTGGTCGGGTGCATCGAGTTCTCCACCGAACTCGAAATCGAGATCGTGTCGTGAGCGGGGGGCAGGGGTTCGGGGAGGCCGGGTTTGGAGCGAAGCCGGCGAAAGCCCCGGGAAGGGCGCGCGCGCTGGAGTGGCCGGCTCTGGCTGGCGCGGAGCTCTCCCGCCGGCAGTTCGCGGCGCTGCTGGCCGCGGGCGGAGCATCCGCCTTCCTCCCCGGCTGCCGCTCCGATACCGGCGCCGTCGATCCCGAACTGGACACGGCGTGGTTCAAGGATCCCGATCCCTTCATCCGCCACGCCCTCAACCTGGAGAGCCGGCTCGAGCTCTTGGACGGGCTCATCACCCCCAACGACCTCTTCTTCGTACGCAACCATGCCCCGACCCCGGCAATCGCGGCGGGCGACTACCGGCTGCGCGTCACCGGCGACGGCATCGAACGGAGCATCGAGCTCGGCCTGGACGACCTGCGCGCGTTGCCGAGCCAGTCGGTGATCGCGTACCTGGAGTGCGCCGGCAACTGGCGAGGCTTCTACGCCCGCGTGCTGGGACAGGCGGCCGAGGGCACGCAGTGGGGCACGGGGGCGGTCGGATGCGCTGCGTGGTCGGGACTGTCGCTGGCGTCGGTGCTCGGGGCGGCCGGACTGCGGCCGGAGGCGGTGGCGGTTAACCTCGTGGGCCTCGACGACGGGGGTTTCAGCCGGCCCATGCCGGTGGACAAGGCGATGGACCCGGACACCCTGCTCGCCCTGTCGATGAACGGCGAATCGCTGCCTCCCGACCACGGGTTCCCCGTGCGCGGCGTGGTTCCCGGCTGGGCAGGAAGCAACAGCATCAAGTGGGTCGGGGAGATCCAGGTCTCCACCGAGCCGATCTGGGTGGGCGCGAACACCAGTTCGTACGTCCTGATCGGCCCGGACTGGCCGGCCGAGCAGTACGCGCCCGCCGACGGCGCCCCTGTGACGGCGCTCCCGGTGAAGAGCGCGCTGGCCCTTCCCTGGCCGGGGACGGTCCCGGCGGGGAGAACCCGGCTGCGCGGCTTTGCCTACTCGAACGACGGTCCCGTCGAGTCCGTGGAATGGAGCGCGGACGACGGCGCCACCTGGGCGCCCGCGCGCCTGATGGGACCGCGCCTGCGCTACGCCTGGACGCGCTTCGAGTTCGAGTGGCAGGCCTCGCCCGGCTCCTACACGCTGCGCACCCGCGCCACCGATGCGGCGGGCAACACCCAGCCCATGGAGAGCGTGTGGAACCAGAAGGGCTACCTGCTCAACCTGGCACTTCCGCACCCGGTGGAGGTGGCCTGAGTGGCAGACGGGCGACCTGTCGGGGCGCGGCCCAAGGTGACCGGCTTGTGCAGGATCGGGTCGGGATCGCGGTGACTGGCCGGAGGCGAACGATGGTGGCACTCGTCCTGGCCGGGGCCGCGGTTTCCGCCACCGCGCTGCCGGTCGGCTGTAGCGATGGCCCCGAGATCGACGGCGCCCTGGTATACGCCCAACGCTGCGCCTTCTGTCACGATGTGGAGGGCCAGGTCGGGGCCGAAATCACCGCGGCGACCCTGGCGTCCCGCGGCGACGAGGAGACGCTGACCCGCTATCTGCGCCTGGCGATGCCCTACGAGGCTCCGGGCACCATGACGGATGAGGAATACCGTGCGACGGCGCGCTATCTGCTGGAGACGCGCGGGCTGGCGGACGGGTCGGGCGTGAACGGCGCAACCCGCGAGGGAATCACCACGGGAGACGGTCGATGAACCGAATCGTGCGGCGCACCCTGATCGGGTTCGTGGTTGGCGCGCTCGCCTTCGGGCTCGCGAGCGTTTACCAGGCGATCAGCTCGGGGGTGGGGCTGGTGCGCACCCTCGGTCCGCTGGGGTTCATGATGGTCCTGGGAGGCACCATCGGCGGGCTGGCCGGACCGCTGGTGGGGGAAGCGGTGGCCCGCTCGCGGCAGCGGCGCGCGCAGAGAAGGAGATAGGCCCGTGCACGCGATCAAGCTCTCCTCCTTCGAGGTTCTCACCTTCGACTGCTACGGCACGCTCATCGACTGGGAGAGCGGGATTCTGCGTGCCGTCGAGCGCGTGCTGGGCGCGCATGGCCACGACCTTCCTCCCGCGGAGATCCTGGAGCACTTCGCGCGCTTCGAGTCGACCATCCAGGCCGGTCCCTACCGCACCTACCGGGATGTCCTCTCCAGGGTGGTGGACGAGTTCGGGCGCGAGCTGGGGTTCGTGCCCGGCCCCGGGGAGCGGGCCTCGCTACCGGAGTCGATCGCCCGCTGGGCTCCCTTCAACGACACGGTGGCCGCCCTGCGCATCCTCGCGTCGCGCTATCGGCTGGCGGTGATCTCCAACGTGGATGACGACCTGTTCGCCTTCTCGGCGCGCCGCCTGCGGGTCGAGTTCCACGAAGTCGTAACGGCCCAGCAGGTCGGCAGCTACAAGCCCGATGCGCGCAACTTCCAACTGGCGCTCGAGCGCCTCGGCCTGCCCGTCGACGCCATTCTGCACGTCGCCCAGAGCCTCTTCCACGACATCGCCCCGGCCAGGCGTCTCGGGTTGGCCACGGTGCATGTGAACAGGGTCTCCCTCCATGGCGGATCGGGGGCTACGATGCCCGTGAGCGCCCGGCCCGATCTGGAAGTGCCTGATCTGGGGACGCTGGCGGAGATGGTGCTGGCAGAGGAGTAGAGGATGGGCAGGATGTGGTTGGCCGTCGGCGCGGCCCTCATGGCGGGATGGGCGGGCGCCTCATGCTCCGGACCCTCGGAGGCGGAGACCGAAGCGGAGGTGGTCGGGCCGCTGGCGGTGGTGCAGGGGCATGTGGACGCCTTCAACCGGCACGATGCCGAGGATCTGCTTTCGTGGGTGTCGCCCGCCGTGGAATGGGTGAATGTGCAGGGAAGCATCACCTCGGTGGAAGTGAGGGGCCGGGAGATGCTGCGCGACTACATGGCGACCTACTTCGAGGCGCAACCGACGGTGCGGTCCGAGATCGAGGAGGCCGTCGTCACCGGGGACTACGTGGCGGTGCGCGAACGGGCGTCGTGGACGGCCCCGGACGGAGAAGAACGGTCCCAGGCCTCGCTCGCGGTCTACCACGTGCGCGACGGGCTGATTCAGCGGGTGTGGTACTATCCGGTCGTGCCCTAGTCCCGCTTCTTCTTCACGTCCAGGATGGACCCCAGCACCACGCTCACGAACGAGATGATCACGCTGCCCAGGAGAGCCGATGCGAAGCCGGCCACGAACAGCCCTTCCGCCAGCAGGTCGGCGAGCATGAGCATGCCGGCGTTGATGACGAGGGTGAAGAGCCCCAGGGTGAGGAGGATGACCGGAAAGGCGAAGAACTTCACCACCGGTCGGATGAAGGCGTTCACCAGGGCGAAGATCGCCGCGACCACAACGACCTCCTCGAACCGATCGCCGAGCCGGATGCCCGCGACCAGTTGCGCCGCGACCCAGAGCGCGGCCGCGTTGATGCCGAGTGAGAGGATGAGTCTGCGCAACGTCAAGTCCGGTTGTGATCGGCGGGGTGCGGATCCAGTGACCGATACGGTCCTACCCGGGGAAGGATTCGCGCGTTCACCCGGGTCGCCGGCCAACCGGCCTCGTCTGCGCGGCCGGGCGCGGGTCGGGCGGGCCTCCTCGCGGGTGCGCGTCCCGTGAGCGCGCCCGACGGCTCCACCGGCATGCCCGTCGCCGTGGTTACGGCGGCGGGGCGGGGGATGGGGGCGGCGTGCGCTGAACTGCTCGCCGAGCGCGGCTACCGGGTGGCGCTAATGTCGCGGTCGACGGAGGCGCGCGAGCTGGCGGGGCGGCTGGGGGGGTGGGGCATGCGGGGCTCGGTCACCGAGCCGGATGACCTGGCCCGCCTGGTGGACGGCGCGTTCGACCGATTCGGGCGTCTGGACGGGGTGGTGAACAACACCGGGCACGCCGCGCGCGGCGATCTGCTCGACCTCGACGATGCGGCGTGGCACGACGGCCTGGATCTGCTGCTCCTCAACGTGGTGCGCATGAGCCGCCTGGTGACCCCCATCCTGAAGGCCGGCGGCGGCGGCTCCATCGTGAACATCTCCACGTTCGGGGCGGAGCGGCCCACCGCCGCCTTCCCCATCTCGTCGGCGATCCGCGCGGGGCTGAGCGCCTTCACCCGCATGTACTCCACGCGCTATGCCGCCGACGGCATCCGCATGAACGATGTCCTGCCCGGCTACGTCGACAGCTACCCGGTGGACGAGGCCGTGCGTGCCACGATCCCGGCCGGCCGCCCCGCGCGCACCCGCGAGGTGGCCGAGGCGGTGGCCTTCCTGATCTCGGACGCGTCGTCCTATGTCACCGGCGAGAGCCTGCTGGTGGACGGGGGATTGTCGTAGCCGAAGCGCCCCTCGGCATCGGCGAGCGCTGGTCCGCAGGATCGTTGGACGCTAGTCCGGAGAAGGCCATTCAACTTCGAACCGTACCAGGTAGCGCACGTCGAACTCCTCCTTGACCACGGCCCAGATCGTGTCGCCCTTGAAATAGGGATCGATAATCCCGGGATAGGGGTCGGCGTCCCAGCTTCCCGGCGTGTTGACGTGCCCGATCCATCGACCGTCCGCGTCGAACACGTCGAAGCCGTCCGTCAGACTCCAGTATTCCCAGATCGTTCGTGGCAGCCCCGGTTGCTGGCGACGTTCTTCTTCGGTCGTTGCGCGGCTCGAGCCCGTTGCTCCCGGCCAGACCCACAGTCGGCCATCGTCTGCTTGCCAGAGTCGAAGGAAGGCGGGACGATCCCGAGGAAGGATCGAAACAGGAGGAATGGGCCTTACCAGATCTCCTCGTCCGGTGCCCTCGAGAGTCTGGTTCAGACTGCGACGCTGTGAAACCGCCATTCGCTCCCGCTCGGACCAGTACTCATGCTCCTCGTCCGTCCTCACCGGGGGCTCCCATTCTCTCGAGATCCGAATTACTCCCCCGTCCGGCCGGGCGACATCCATCGCGTAGCCGGCCGAGCACCCGAACGCCAATGAGCCCATTCGATTCTGCGACCATTGCGCGAAGGGCATGTGCCAGAGACGGCCGTCTTCCATGAACCCGGCGGCGAATATCGGGAGTCGCCGCTCGCACCCGTCCCAGGCTCGCGTGGGCAGGAAAACGGTGTCGGTGACTTGCTCGTGGTCGACCAGGCGGCCGAACAGCGGTCTCTGCTGCTCCCTGCGGAGCGTATCCGCGCCACTCCGGGGCGGGTTGAGCGCGATCCAGAGGTCACCTTCATCGTCCCATCGGATGGCGTCCCGTCCGTACCCGGGTCTTCCAGCGGTCCGATCGAGCCTGATCTCCCGTACGAGGTTGCCGTCGAGCGAAAAGACGCTGACGCGCCGATTCCCGAGGTCCAGCACGGCCAGCAGCCCGTCGACCGAGACATCCATGCCGGTCAGGGCCCTCACCTCGCCGGGTCCCTGGCCCTGGCGAGCGATCATCCTGACGTATGCGCCGTCGCTGTCGTAGAGTCGAAGGTTGCCTCCGTCGGCGACGACGACACTGCCGTCCGGGCCCACGGTGAACGTCGGGAACATGCCCAGCAGATACTCCGGTGGACCGTCGACCATGCCGATACGCGACACCTCGCGAAGGGAAGCCGTGCCTCGCAGCGGCGCCGACGAGAATACGAACGTCGTATCGCCCAGTTGCCGCGAAGAGCCCGGTGGTGAGGAACCGGGCGCATCCTCGCCGCATCCGCCTGCTGCGAGCGTCATCAAGAACACTACCGCCGGGTAGCGCATGGTCCGCCTATCCCCCCACGCGCTCGAAGATCAGGTCGCGCACCCGCCCGCCGGTGACGGTGAACGCCACCACCCGACCGGATCCGTCCCGCCGGAAGCGCAGCTCCGGGAAGAGGCGCGGGTTGCCTGAGAAGGCATCCTCGCCTGCCGGCGCCAGCGCCGAAGGGCCGGTGCGCCAGTGCCGGGCGACCAGGCCGCCGCGATCGACCACGATCTCGTACGTCATGTCGAGTTCGGGGCTCCGGTAGCGTCCGGCGTACTCGCGCAGTTGGGCCTCCGTGGGCATGGGCGGAGGCGCATCGGTGATCTCGGCGCTGCCCACCGGCTCGGGTTCAGGGCCCATGGCCTCGCCGGCGAAGACCTCTGCCACGCGCCGCGCGCGCCCCGCGGGATCGCAGTCCGACACGTTGCAGAACACGGCGATCGACAGGTCCTGCTCCGGAAAGCGAACGAAGTTGGTGCGGTATCCCGCCCAGGACCCGCCGTGGCCGAAGTTGGGCAGCCCCCGATAAGCGCCGATGGTGAGCCCATGCGCGTACGCCAGCGTCTCGCCGTCGTTCAGCACGCCCTGCTCGACCATCGTCCTCACCAACTCCTCGCCTCCGACCTCGCCGGTTTCGTAGTTCTGCATCCACAGGATGAAGTCGTCGATGGTGGTGTTGAGCGAACTCGAGGCCAGCGCCGTGAGCTGGTTGGGCTGGCGCACGAAGCCCGCGTCCCCGTCCGGCGAATAGGACTCGGCACGTCCCGCCACGACCTCCAGATGATCGTCCGAGAAATGCGTGCGGCTCATCCCCAGGGGCTCGAAGATCCGCCGCCGCGTGAACTCGCGGAAGCTCAGCCCCGACTGCGCCTCGATCACCCGGGCGAGCAGGTTGTACCCCGTGTTGGAATAGGCGTACTCGGCACCGGGATCGAAGTTGACCGCCTGCTGCTCGAAGAGCATGCGCAGGATCCGGTCGAAGGAGATGACGTCGCTTCTCTCGAGCCCGGCCAGCGACATGACGTGCACCCAGTCGCGAATCCCGCTGGTGTGGTGGATGAGATGCCGCGGTGTGATCCGGACCCCGAGGTCGGGGAGTTCGGGAACGTAGGCACGCACGTCCTCGTCCAGGTCGAGCCTTCCGTCGGCTTCGAGGAGGAGGGCCGCCATGGCGCCGAACTGCTTGGAGATGGAGGCGATGTCGAACACCGTCCCGGGCGTGATCGGGACGCCGTGGTCGAGGTGCGCGATGCCGTATCCCGCGCGATGGACGATTTCACCCGCGAGCAGGACTCCGACCGCCGCACCCGGGCCGTCACGGTCCAGATCCGCGAACACGGCGTCGACCCCGGGATGCGAGGGTCCGTCGGTGACTGCTGTTGCGGGCGAGGCCTGGGTGGCCGGACCGCAGCCCGCGAGAGCCAGGACGGAAGATGTGGTCAGGGCGACGAGCAAGACACGGGGAGAGCGGTACATCGTAGGATTCCTTCTTCGAGGAGCAGCGCGCGGGACTCGGGGAGGGCGCACGCTACCCGGGGAAAGCCACCGAAGCAAGCGAATTGACCGGAACGACCGGGAAGGAGGGGCGGTCCGGGACTGCGGTACAGTGGTGAAGTCTGGATCGGCGGCCGCGCCCCAAGCGTCCGGGCGGCCCCTGCGGGACGCGGCCGCCGCCATCCTAAGGGATCGAGATCAGCCGGAACTTCCTCTGCCCGCGAGAACACCCAGCACGGCACCGACTATACCCGTCACAACCGCCGCAACCACGAGTGCCATCACCGCATCGCCGCTCATGATGCCATTGCTCATCAAGCTCATCACGGCGCCGAGCACCGCTCCGCCCTTGAAGCCGTCCTAGGCGTTGCCAACGCCCCTCCAGCCAAGGACAAGAGTGTAGAATGCTCCAGCAAAGAGGAGGCCAAGGATACCGTTGAGGTCAAGGTTGGCCGCTTCTCCGACACCTACCGCGCCCTCGACGTAGCCGAGAACCAGCAGCGCGACGGCAACCGCGACGGTTCCAATTGCAAAATTCCTGTCCACATTGCCTCCTTCCTGGAGTAAACCTGCCGGAAGAACGCTCGACCGGGCTCGCCGTGCACGCGAAGCATGCCGTACGTCCCCGGAGGGGCCGCTGGTTGGTTCGGTACCGAGTCAGTCGATGGCAACTCCTCGGAAGGGGATACGGCTGGCGGGAACAACGGCGCCGGGCGGTCGGGGTAGGCTCTCCCGCCATCGCGGGAAGGAGGCCCCGCGACACTGGACGGCAGGGACAAACAGGCAAAGCAATCCGTCACAATGGGATCCCCCGGGGGTTCGCGCAAGTAACCACTCCGTGACGCTGGACGTGAGCTTGTGACAGCAACGATGCCTGGACCCGTTTCCGCTTCAGCGACAACGTGTCCGCACCTTACATCGGAAGAAGGGAGCCTCGCCCCATGAGCAGGCGAATCTTGAAGCATTTTCTCCAGGTCTCCGCCCTCCTCCTCGGGCCCGCGGAAGCACTGTCGGCGCAGGGTGCGCTGGAAGGACAGGTGCGCGACGTGGCCACCGGGCGGTCCCTTGCCGGCGTCCAGATCTCGCTGCCGGAACTCGGGACCGGGGGCATCACCGACGCGGAGGGCCACTACCGGATCGCGGGCATCCCGGCGGGCACCCGGGCGGTGGAGATCCGGCTCATCGGCTACCACACGGAGCGTCGCGAAGTGGTGGTCACCGACGCCGTGACGACCCGGCTGGACATGGTGCTGGCACAGGAGGCCATCGCCCTGGAGGGGGTGGTCGCCATCGGCACCCGGGCACGGCCTCGCACGGTCACCGAGTCCATGGTGCCCATCGACGCCATCCCGCCCTCGGACTTCGTCGACCAGGGCGACACCGACGTGGCCGACCTGCTGCGGACCGTGGTGCCTTCCTACAACATCAACCCGCAGGCCACTGGCGACGCGGCCAAGATCGTCCGCCCGGCCAACCTGCGCGGGCTGGCGCCCGACCACACGCTCGTGCTGGTCAACGGAAAGCGGCGCCACCGCGCGGCGGCCATCCTGTGGATCGGCAACGGGGTTTCCGACGGCGCCCAGGGACCGGACCTGTCCAGCATCCCGGCCATCGCGCTGCGCCAGGCCGAGGTCCTCCGCGACGGAGCCTCGGCACAATACGGCTCTGACGCCATCGCCGGAGTCATGAACTTCCAGCTCAGGAACGATCGTTCGGGCGGCGGGATCGAGATGCGGGGGGGAGGATTCGCGGACGGCGGGGGCGAGTCGTACACCGTGTCCGGCAACATCGGGCTGCCGGTCGGCGCGTTCGGGTTCGCGAACCTGAGCGCGGAGTACGGGAGCGCGGACGCGACCAGCCGCAGCGTGCAGCGCTCGGACGCCGCTCTGCTGACGTCGGTGGGAAACACGCACGTCCGCGATCCCGCGCAGATCTGGGGTTCCCCGAAGATCGAGGACGACTTCAAGCTGTGGGGCAACTTCGGCCACCTGCTGCGCGGCGGCACGCAGTTGTACGGGCACGCCAACTACGCCGGCGAACGGGTCACCGGCGGCTTTTTCTTCCGCAACCCCAACACGCGCGCGGCCGTCTTCAGCATCGACGGGGGCGAGACTCTTCTCATCGGAGATGTGCTCGACGCCAAGGACGGAGTGCTGGACGGGTCGGCGGGATGTCCCACCGTCCGGGTGAACGACGGGTTGCCCGACCAGGCCGCACTCGCCCGGGTCATGGCCGACCCGAACTGCTTCACCTTCCAGAAGAGGTTCCCCGGCGGGTTCACGCCCCAGTTCGGAGCCGACGTCACCGACGCCTCCGTGGTCGCCGGGGTGAAGGGCCAGACCGCGGACGGGCTGCTTTGGGACGCCAGCGCCAGCTACGGTGCCAACGAGGTGGACTTCTTCATCTTCAACACCGTCAACGCCTCGCTGGGCCCCGACACGCCCGACGAATTCGACCCCGGCCTGTACCGGCAGGAGGAAGTCGGCGTCAACGTCGATCTGGGATACGCCGCAAGCGACATGGTCAACCTCGCCGCCGGCGCAGAATGGCGCGACGAGCACTTCACCATCGGCCTGGGCCAGGACGAGTCCTGGGTCATCGGGCCCTACGCGCCCCAGGGGTTCAGCGCGGGGTCCAACGGTTTTCCCGGCTTCAGCACGATCGCGGCCGGGGGCTGGCACCGCATCAACTTCGCGTTCTATGGCGACGCTGAAGTGCTCGATCCGGCGGATGGCCGCTGGAACCTCGGGGGAGCGCTCCGCTTCGAGAACTTCGAGGACTTCGGCGCCACCCTGAACGGAAAGCTCGCCGCCCGCTACGCGCTCGCGGAGGGGTTTGCGCTGCGCGGCAGCCTGAGCACCGGCTTCCGGGCTCCGACCCCCGGCCAGCAGAACGCCTTCAACGTGTCGACCCAGTTCAACCGCGAGCTGCGCGACCTGGTAAACAACGGCACCATCCCCTCGACTTCGCGGGTCGCCCAGCTGAACGGCGGGGAGCCGCTGGACGCGGAGAAGTCGCGCAACCTGGCGCTGGGTGCGGTAGTCGGGGTGGGTGCCTTTCAGCTTACCGCGGACTACTTCCACGTGCGCGTCTCCGACCGCCTGGCGCTCACCCAGTCGTTCGAGTTGACCGACGTCCAGAAGACCCAGCTTGTCGCGGAAGGCATCTCGAGCGCGACCAATCTGCAGAACTTCCGTTTCTTCACCAACGACTTCCAGACCCGCACGCATGGGATCGACATCGTTGCGACCTGGGCGCCTCCCTCGTCCAGCGATACGGAGCTCAGCCTGGCCTTCAATCACACCGATACGCGCGTCACCCGGTACGATCCCGATGTGGTGAACGACACCCGCATCAGGCAGTTGCAGGAAGGCCTCCCGAGATACCGCTGGCTGGTGACCGGCAAGCATGCCCTCGGCGGCGTGCGCCTGCTGGCGCGGCTCAGCTACTACGCCGGCTGGTTCGATTCGAGAGATGATACGTCCTACGGCGGCAATCATCTCGTCGACCTGGAGGCGTCGTATTCGTTGAGTGAAGCGGCGACCGTGACGGTCGGGGGGCAGAACGCCCTCAACCACTATCCGCAGGAGAACGCCAACGCCGTCTTTTCGGGCAATCGATACGGTCCCAATTCGCCGTTCGGGTCGAACGGCGGGTTCTATTACCTTCGATTCGGCTATCGGTGGGAGTAACGCCCAATGCGGCCGTCCGACGGGTGGAGCCCGTGGTGAAATCGCGAGACCTGCACTGAAGGCTGGGACTCTGATGAACGATCTGATCGATCTGCGTGGGCGGAACGCCCTGGTCACAGGCGCATCCCGCGGCGTCGGAAAGGCGGTCGCGCTGCAGCTGGCGCGGGCCGGGGCGTCCGTGGGCATCGCGTACCGCAGCCGCCGCGACGAGGCGGAGGCGGTTGCCGCGGAAGTGCGGGGTCACGGCGTGGCGGCCTGGACGGCGGCGGGCGACCTGTCCCGGCGGGAAGCTGCCGATGCGCTGTTCGCGAGGGCGGCGCGCGAATTCGACGGCCTCGACATCTTTGTCGGCAACCACGGGATCTGGCCGACTGCCGATACTCCGGTGGCGGAGATCAGCGACGAGCGCTGGCACGAGACCATGGCGGCCGACCTGCACTCTGTGTTCTACACCTGCCGGAGCGCCGCGCGCTTGCTGCGGGCTGACGGCCGGCTCGTGCTGATCGGCAGCACGGCCGGGCAGCGGGGTGAGGCGTATCACGCCGACTACGCCGCGGCCAAGGGCGCGATGGGCTCGTTCGTGAAGAGCTTCTGCATCGAACTCGCGCCCCGGGGCATCACGGTCAACTGCGTCGCGCCGGGCTGGGTGGACACGGAGATGTCGGCTACCGCCTTCCGGAACGGCGGTCGGGAGCGGATCGCCGCCGCCATCCCCATCGGGCGCATCGCGACCGCAGAGGACGTGGCGGGCCCGGTGGTCTTCCTCTGCTCCGAGCTGGGCCGGCACGTCACCGGCGAGATCCTGAACGTCAACGGCGGGGCGGTGCTGGCTGGGTAGCGGCGCGGTTGCGAGCGCATCGCGCGAACGTGCCCGAACCGTGGGTTTCCCTATCTTAGGTCCATGCCCCATCGAGTCCTGACGCAACTTCCCATCTTGCTGCCAAGCCCGCTTCGCGCGTGTCTTTGCGTGGCCGTGCTGCTTTCCTGCAGCGACGAGCCGGCGGGGCCGCCGCCCGGAATCCCCGCCACCCTGGTCGTGTCCCCCGCCGACCTGACGCTGACCGCCATCGGCCAGACCCGGCAACTGCAGGCGGAGGTGGTCGACCACTACGGCGATCCGGTGTCCGGCCAGCGGGTGGCGTGGACGAGCGACCGGCCCGGGACCGTCATGGTCGACTTCGGCACCGGGGTGGCCACGGCGGTCGCTGCGGGGACAGCGACCGTGACCGCCGCCTCCGGAACGCTCAACTCGAGAATCCAGGTGACGGTGGCCCAGGAGCCGCAGGCAGTCGAAAAGGTGGCCGGCGACCTCCAGGCGGGCTTCATCGGCGAGGCGCTGCCGGTCGCGGCCGTGGTGCGCGTGACGGATGCCAACGGACATCCGGCCGGGCTGGTTCAGGTGCGGTTCGCGGTCACTTCGGGCGGCGGTTCCGTGATGCCCGCGTCGGCCGTCACCAACCCCGCCGGCCTCGCCCAGACCACCTGGACGTTGGGCACGGCCACCGCGCACACGCTGGCCGCCAGCGCGGGGAGCGTGACTGCGCAGTTCCGGGCCACAGGGGAGCGGCTGCCCCTGACCATAGAGACCGACTCCCTTTCGCGGGCGCGGCTTACGCTCCCCTACTTCGTCCGCCTGCGCGCCAGGGGCGGCTCCACCGAGGGGTATGCGTGGAGCCTCGGGGAGGGTGGCAGCCTGCCCGCGGGCCTTGCGTTCGATCCCCGCGGGACCATTAGCGGCGTTCCGGAGGATACGGCCACCGTCGTGCTCGAGGTGCGGCTCGCCGATTCGGAGGGCGGGGAAGCGGTTCGCGAGTTCACGTTGCGCGCGTGCGATGCTCCACTCGGATTGGAGCTGGGGGAAGTGCGGATTCTGGAAGAGGACGCGATGCGTGGATGCGGCTTCTACGTGCGCGCGCCCCGGGCAGGCGCGTACTACCGGGTTACGCTGGCGGGAACCGATGGCGGGAGCGCCGCCATCATGCCGGTGGCGCTGCACGTCGAGCCGGATGCCGCGGACAGTGGGGCCGCTGCCGTCGCGGCACCGGCGCGGGCACCGATCGCTCCCCGGGCCTCGGCCTCGCGCGCGCTCCGTCAGGCCATCTCCGCCCGTGAACTGCAGGAGATCCAGGAGATCGAGCGCGCCAACGCGGCGCTCCATCGAGAGATACGACGGCAGGAAGACGAGCTCTTCTCGCGCCTGTCGGTGGATGGTCGTCTGGAGATCCTGCCCGACCGCTCACCCTGGGTCGGTGGAACGGTGGCCGCTGATGCAGGGCGGATCCCGTCGACACGCACGTTCCGTCTGTACAATCCGACGGCCGAACCATGGGACCGCTGCGATACCTACACCACCCTCGAGGCCCGCCTGGTCACTCAGAACCGCCACATTGCCGTCTACGAAGACGCAGGCGAAGAGGCAGGCATCTCCAGGGCCAACGCCGACCGGATCATCGCCTACTACGCGGACTACGGAGCCCCCGTGATCGAGCGCTACTTCGGCGGCACGAGCGACGTCAACGGCGATGGCCGGGTCGTCGTGGTGGTGGACCCATTGCTCAACGGCATCCGTGCGTTCGTATGGGGAGGAGACCATACCCTCCCCCGCGAGGAATGCGCCTCGTCCAACGAAATGGAACTGGTGCGCATGAGTGCCGCCGCCTTCGCTCAGCTCGACAGCGAGCGTTACTGGGCCTTTGGCGGGCTCGTCCACGAAGTCAAGCACGTCAGCTCGCTCTACAAGCGGGTACGGCATTCGCTCGGCGTAGCGGCCGGGACGTCTCCCGACTTTCATCCGACCTGGATCGAAGAGGGCACGGCGGAGATCGCCAAGGAGATGAGTTCCCGCCTCGCCTGGGAGGCCGCCGGGGGACCGGCGGTGCACGCCCGGGTGACCGGCGAGGAGCTCGAGGCGGGGATCAACGGGTCGTATCCGGAAGTGTACGGGATCGTCAACCTGATCGGCCGCACCGCATCCGCCTTCGCCTGGTTCACCGATCGTCCCAACGCGGTCACGTTCCAGCCCAGGGACCGGGGCAACGTGTACGGGAGCGGCTGGCACTATCATCGCTTTCTGCGAGACTGGTTCGGCGCGGCCGGAAGCTCGCCCGCCGGCGACGAGGCGTTCGTCACGGCGCTTAACGACTCCCTCACCGCCCCCGGCCTTTCGGGCATCGAGAGCGTCAGCGGTCTGTCCTTCGGGGATCTGCTGACCCAACACGCGGTGGCCATGTCGGTGGCGGGGGCCGAGGACCGCCTGGCGGACGGCGTACCGCGCTTCTCTTCCTATGACTTTCCGGAGGTCGGGGAGTTCGCTCCCTCCCTGAACGCGCCCGGGCACTATCCCTGGCCGGTGACGCGAACCGGATCGTCCGACGACACGGCGGTGCTGTGGGCGGATTTCTCGGTAGGCCGCCCCTTCCGCGGTGAACTGACCGGAAGCGGCGTGCGCTTCCACGACTTCCGTGCGGCGGAAAGAGGTGCGAGCGCGACATTCCTCGTCGAGGTCGGGGCCCACGACTTCGACGTGCGCGTGATCGTGGCGCGGATCCCGGATCCGGCGGGCTCCTGAGTCGAATCGGCTGAAGGCCCCCGCCCGGCGCGCCCCTACCGCCGGCCCGCCGGCACCATTCGGACGATCCTCGTGGGCGGGCCATCGATGTCGCGGGTGGTGCCGTCGATGGCCAGGTAGATCAGCCCGTCGGGGCCCTGGCGAACATCGCGGATGCGGCCGATGTCCTGAAGCAGCGTTTCCTCGCGGACCACCCGACGCTGATCGAGGCGCAGCCGGACCAGGCGCTGGCCGCGCAGTCCGCCCACCAGGGCGTCGCCGCGCCATTCGGGGAACGCTCCGCCCGTGTAGAAGAGCATCCCCGATACGCCGATCGAGGGCACCCAGACGTGTGCCGGCGCCTGCATGTCCTCGTGCTGTGTGCCCGCGTGGATCCGGAGGCCGCTCCGATAGTGGACGCCGTAGCCGACAACGGGCCAGCCGTAGTTGCGGCCGGACTCGATCAGGTTGAGCTCGTCTCCGCCCTGCGGGCCGTGCTCGTTCTGCCACAGGTCGCCGGTCTCGGGGTCGATGGCCATCCCCTGGGCGTTGCGGTGGCCGTAGGTCCAGATCTCCGGGCGCGCACCCTCCACGCCCAGGAACGGGTTGTCGGCGGGGATCCGGCCGTCGTCGTGAATCCGGATCGTGGTCCCGTTGTGATTCGAGAGGTCCTGCGCGGGATGCGCCGTCAGGTCGCCCACGGAAGGCCACTGCCGGTCTCCCAGCGTCATGAAGAGGTACCCGTCGCCGTCGAACGCGAGTCGTCCTCCCCACATCGAGCTGCGGTCGGTTCCGTTTCCCGGGGCGTCGGCGTGAAACAGCTCCTCGACCTCGGTCACCCTGTCGTCGGCGAATCGGCCGCGCGCGATCGCTATGTTGCCCAGTGAATCGGGCCCGGGCCTGGTGTAGCTGAGGTAGATGAGGCGGTTCGCGCCGAAGTCCGGATGGAGAACGACGTCGCGCAGCCCGGCCTGCTCGAACCCGTCCATGGATCGCGCTCCGCGTCCCAGGGCGCGTATCTCCGGCAATCCGTCCACGGAGTCGGGCAGCAGCTCTCCGTTTCGGATGATGCGCAGCCGGCCCGGACGCTCCGTCACCAGCAGATCGCCCTCAGGCGTGAAGGCCATGGCAAAGGGGCGGACCAGGCCGTCGGCGACTTCCTCGACGCGGAAGTCGTGGAGGGCCGTCTGCACGGTGGCTTCGCCGTCTGTGGACGGCGCTTCCGGGGGCGGAGTGCAGGCGGCCAGCAAGCCCAGCAGTCCGTGGGCTGCCAGGAGGATGGGTGTGGCGGGGCGAACCGGCCGGTCGGTATCGTGTCTCATGGGATTTGCAATCCTACTTCCACGATCCCGGTCGGGACAGGAGGAAACGGAGCGGATGACGGGGCTCGGCGAGAGCTGGCGCTCGGATGCCGACGCGCTGCGCGAACCGGGATTCCGGCACATCCTCTTCCTCTGCGTAGCCAACTCGGCGCGCAGTCAGATGGCCGAAGGGATCGCGCGTGATCTTGCGCCCGCCGGCGTCAGGGTCTCTTCCGCGGGCTCGGTGCTGGCGTCGGTGCGGCCGCAGGCGGTGGCGGCACTGGCCGAGGTCGGAATCGACATCTCGGGTCACTACTCGAAGGGCGTGGACGAGGTGGCGCGTCCGGTGGACGCCGTGGTCACGCTGTGCGCCGAGGAGGTGTGTCCGGTCTGGCTCGGGGACACGCACCGGGTGCACTGGGGCCTGCCCGACCCGGCGGCGGCTACCGGGAGCCCGCAGGAGCAACTGGAGGCCTTCCGGGAGGTGCGGGACGAGCTGCATAGGCGCCTGTCGGTGGTGTTCGGCCGATAATGGCATCAATCCGCCCCTGGAGGGACTTCGGGCGACTATGCTGCCGGAGCCCGGATCAGGCTTCGGCGCCTCCGCGGTTGAGCACCATCGCGATCACCGCGCCGCCGACCCCGTAGACGACCAGCGAGACCACGGTATCGCCGAGGAGGGTGGCCATCGTGTGCATGCCCACCATCGTCCCATACATCATCAGGCCGAAGGCAAGGCCCATCACGGCCCCGATGATCGCTCCGGCCTGAAAGCCCTCCTTCGCGTTGGCGACGCCCTTCCATCCGAGGATGATAGTGAGGAACGCCGCGGAAAGGAGCTGACCCAGCGTCACCGCCCACATGATGGGCTCGGGGTTGATCGCGTCGTTGGCGAAGAAGTCCGCCAGCAGCACGCCGTAGATGACGAACCCCAGTACCCACAGGGTAATGCCGCCCGCGATCGTGGCCATGAGGAAGTTCTTGTTCATGGATGCCTCCAGGGTGAGGGTGGGGCGTGCACTTCGACAGATGGCAAGATGGGGGTCCGGCTCGCGGGCTTGCAACGTTGGCCCGGGAGTGCGGGACATCTCCGGACTCGATGGATGGGCGTCGTCACGGAGGGGACAGGACCACGCGCGCGTCGGCTGGCACGGCGCGGTCGGCGTAGGCGAACAGGGGATTGACTTCGACTTCGGCGACGTCGCTCCACTCCATGATGCAGCGGGCTACGGACTCGGCGGCCTGGATGATTCCGGCGAGGCAGACGCGTGGATGGCCCCGGGTACCGTCAAGCAGAGGACGGGCGCGCAGTTCCCCGATCATCATCTCCACGTCACGGGGCTGGATGGGAAGCACCCGGTGGGTGACATCGCGCAGTACCTCCACCCGGGTGCCGCCGATGCCTACGGTCAGCATGGGACCGAGCTGGGGGTCGCGGTACGCCCCAATGAGCAGTTCGGCCGTGGGTGCGGGCAGCATCGGGGTGACCAGTACGGACCAGGCTTCAGGAGGCAGGCCTTCGGCGCGGGCATGGGCATGTGCATTTGAGACGATGGCCTCGAAGGCGCGGGCGGCGGCGGCGCCATCCGCCACGTCGAGCACCACCCCGCCGGCGTCCGACTTGTGGGTGATCCGGCGGGAGAGGAGCTTGACCGCCACAGGGCACCCGAGGCGCTCGGCCGCCCGGGCCGCTGCGTGTCCCGAATCGGCGACCTCGGCGGCCGGGAAGGCCAGTCCCGCCGCCTCCAGCAGGGCGCGCGCCTCCACCTCGATCAGGGTGATGCGCCCTTCCTCGCGGGCTGCGCGGATCGCGAGATGGGGCGAGATCGGGCCGATCCCCCCAAGATGGCCTTCGGGATCCCAGCGGTGCGCGCGCGCCCGCCGCGATCTGCGCTCGAGCTCGACCGCGGCGCGGCACGCCGCTTCCAGCGACTCGATCACGGGAATGCCGGCGTCGACGAAGGCCTCCAGGGGCGGGCTGTCGTGGGTCGTGTACATGGAGTGCACGACCATGACCTTGCCGAGGGCGCGCATCCTGGCCGCCATCGCCCGGGCGGCCTCGGTCTCGGAGGCGGTGAGGGTATCGGAGAAGCGGATGCCGTAGCCCCCGAAGAGCCCCACCACCAGAACGATCCCGACCGCCGGGTCGGGGGCGAGCACATCCAGGGCGCGCGCGAACGCACCCGGGTCGGTGTCCGCCGCTCCCGCCACGTCTACCGGGTTGGCCACCGCGGCGGCCGGGCCCAGCACCTCCGTCAGCCGGTCCCGGGTCTCGTGCGCAAGGGTCGCCAGCCGCGCCCTCGACTCGGTGATCGAGTCTACCGCCAGGGTGTTCTGCCCGCCGCCGTCCGAGAGGATGGCGATCCCGCTCCCGGGCGGCGCGGCGGGCTGCGACGCCAGTGCATGCGCGACGGCCACCAGCTGGTCGGTGCGGCGCACCTCGGTCACTCCGGCCTGCGCCAGTCCCGCGCGCAACCGGTCGTACGGACCCGCCACCGCCCCGGTGTGCGAAAGGGCCGCCCTGGCCCCCACCGCCGTCCGCCCCGACTTGATCACCACCACGGGCTTGCGGGGCGTGACCCGGGCGGCGGCCCGCAGGAAGGCGCGCGCGTCCGTGAACCCCTCCACATGCGCGATCACCGCCTTGGTGTGCGCGTCTTCACCCAGGTACTCGAGCACCTCGTCGAACCCGACGTCGACCTGGTTGCCGAGCCCGCAGCAGACGGAAACCCCCTCCCGTGTGCGCGCGCCGATCTCGTTCATGAGCCCCAGCGCGATGTTGCCCGACTGCACCAGCAGCGCGATCCCGCCGGCCCGCACACCGCGCACGCCGATCAGGTTTACTGCCTGGTGCAGGTTCATCATCCCGGAGGTGTTCGGACCGATCACCCGAACGCCGTGCGCATGCGCCGCCTCGCCCAGGCGGGCCTCCAGTTCCGTGCCCCGGCTTCCCGACTCGCCGAAGCCCACCGCCAGCACCACCACCCCCCCGACGCCCCGCTCCCCGCAGGCGCGCACGAGCGCGGGCGCCATCCGGGCGGGGGTGCACAGCACGGCCAGATCCACCCCGGCCGGCAGCGCCTCCACGGATGTGAGCAGCACGTGTCCCAACAGTCGTCCGCCGCGCGGATTCACCGCGTAGACCGGCCCCGGATAGCCCGACTTCGCCAGCCCGCGCAGGATCTGGTAGCCCCTCTTCGTGGGATTGGCGCTGGCCCCCACCACCGCGATCGAAGCGGGCTCGAAGATGCGCCGGAGGGTCATTTCAGAATCCGTGAGACGATGGTCCGCAAGCAGCTGGCCGGCCGGCGACTATCGACCCCGATAATCGGGAGCCCGCCCTTCCCGGAACGCCGCCACCCCCTCCGCCCAGTCATCCGTCCGGAAGATCTCCTCCAGCGCGGCTCGCTCGCGCGCCAGCGCCTGCTCGCGCGACAGGTTGCCCGCCGGCCCGATGAGGCGCTTGGCCTCCGCGAGTGGAATCGGCGCGCGGCGTGCCAGACGCGTCGCCAGCTCCCGGGCCGCGGGCACTACCTCCTCCGCCGGCAGAGCGCGGTTGACCACCCCCATGCAGGCCGCCTCCGCTCCGGAGAAGAAATCCCCCAAGTAGACGAGTTCGCGCGCCTTGAGCACCCCGACCCGCTCGGCCAGCGTGTACACGACGCCCCCGCCCAGGAAGGTGCCGAGCGCGATCTCGGGCAGCCGCAGCTTCGCCTCCTCGGCGACGATGGCGAAGTCCGCGGACAAGGCCAGCTCGAGCCCCGCCCCGATGGCGTGCCCGTTGACGGCCGCAACAACCGGCGTGCCCATCGTCTGCATCAGATGGTTGGCGCGCTGGGCGGTGCGCACATAGCGCTCCCGGTCCTCCCCGGTCATCGGGGTCTCGGCGTGCGCCTTAAGGTCGGCGCCGGCACAGAACGCCCGCCCGCTGCCTGTGAGAACAACGCAGCGAAGGGCAGCGTCCCGCTCCGCATCTTCCAGCTCCGCGACCAGCTTCTCGTAGAGCGGCAGGTTCACCGCGTTCAGCCGGTGGGGGCGATTGAGGGTGAGCGTAAGCAGCGCTCCCTCCCGCGACGCGAGGACTTCGCGCCCCTCGAGTTCAGCAGCCACGAAGCCGGCTTCTCCCGCGCCGACGCCCGGAATCCGTTCGCGAACGTTCCCGTGCGCGCATTACGGCGTCCCCGCCTGGAAGGCCGCCCCGCCGCGCACCAGCGCGCGTCCCGCCAGCGCCATCGTGGCCTCCCGGTTCCGGATGGCGAATCCTCCGTTCACAAGCACATGCACGGTGCCTTCCGAGTACTGGTGCGGATCCTCGTAGGTGGCCATGTCGCGCACCGCATCCAGCTCCAGCACGGTGATGTCGGCGAAGTATCCCTCGCGCAGATAGCCCCGCTCGGGCCATTCGAGAAAGTCGGCCGCCAGCCCGGTCATGGAGCGCACCGCGAAGGGCAGCGTGATGAGTCCTTCGTCCAGCACCAGCTCGCGGATCTTCTTCGAGAACGACCCGAAGGCGCGCGGGTGGGTGATGGGCCGGGCCGGGCCCGGGTCGCGCCCGTCCGTGCACGTCATCATCCAGTCGAGCTGCGCCAGATAGCGCACGTTCTCGATGTCGTAGAGCCCGAGGTTCATCACCGCGGCGTTCCCGTCGCGCAGGACATGCCGGGCCGCGGCCGAGGGCTCCATCCGCAACTCGTCGGCCACCTCCTGGAGCGTCCTGCCGTTCAGCTCCGGCCGCCGGTCGGCGAACAGAAGGCGGTTGGCCCCGCCCCGGATGCTGAGCATCTCGAGCGTCTGGCGGTCGATCACCTGGACCGTGTCCGGGTCGTCGAAGCGCCGCAGCATCGCCGTGTCGCCCCCCGCCACGAACCAGCTCGGGATCGTGTACGAGCGCAGGTTGGACTGGGTCGCAGTATAGGAGTGATGCGCTCCGGCCACCTGGACCCCGCGCGCCCGCGCAGCTTCGATCAGCGCCGCTCCCTCCGGCGCCCGGCCGTAGTTGTGGGCCCCCTGGGCGTTGAAATGGCTGAAAATGACCTTGGTGCCCGCCTCTTCGCCGATGCGGATGCCCTCCTCGATCGACTTCAGGTAGCCGAAGGACGGATAGGAGGCGCCGAGATCGCGGTCGTGGGTGTCGTAGATCGCCCCCGGGTACTCGGCGGCGACCCGGTTCAGCTCGATCACCTCCTCGGTCTCGGCGTAGTTGCCGGGCAGGTAGAAGAGCCCGGAGGAGAGTCCGTAAGCCCCTTCCTCCATGCCCTTGCGCACCAGGGCGCGCATCTCGTCCAGCTCGGCCCCGGTGGGCGCGCGGTCCGCCATCCCCAGCACCTGCCGTCGCACCCAGTTGTGGCCCACGGAGAGAAAGGCGTTCACCCCGATTCCGTCCTCGGTCCACCGGGCCAGCCGGTCCGCCACGTGCGCCGACCCGCCCCCGTCCAGCCCGAGCGCGACGGTCGTGATGCCCTGGAAGAGGAAGGCGCGCGCGTCCCGCCCGTGATCGGCTTCGAGCTCGGCGTGCGAATGCATGTCGATGAAACCGGGCGCGACCACCAGCCCGCGCGCGTCGACCGTGTCCAGCGCCGTGATCCCAGCGCTCGCGGCATCCCCCACGAAGTGGATCCGGTCACCGGCCACCGCCACGTCGGCCGTCATCGCCTCGCCCCCCGATCCGTCCAGCACCGAGCCCCCGAGGATGAGGACGTCGGCCGGCCCCCCGCCCGCCGTGCAGGCCGCAGGCAGGAGGGCCATGAGAGGTACGAACCGGAGCGCCCGGATCCACGGAACGAACCGGATGGCGTGGAGCGAAGGCCCGGACCCGACAGCGTGCACCTTCATCGGCGAGTTCTCCGGAGGAGGAGTCCCATGACGGCGGTGTCCCGCCCGGGGTTGCCGGTTATGTTCCGCGATTCGAGCTACGAGCGGAGCGGACGACCGGGACGCGATCCGTCGATTCGGTTGATATACGAGCGACCAAACGATTAGGCTAGGCCTTCCGGCGTCTCAATCATCCTGTGCAACCCCACTCAGCGAGGCGGGCTTGGAATTCCTGGGTTTCAATATCGAGTTCACCCAAATCGGCGAACTGTGGAGGACGGCCCTTGAATACGCGGCTCCGCGCTGGACGCCCAGCGGGCTCGCGGTCGTACTCGCAACCGTGGGCTATTTCGTGGTACGGGGGATCCTGGGCCGCGCCAAGAAGCGCTGGGTGACGCGCACCGACACCCGGCTCGACGACTACCTGGTGGAGTTCCTGCTCCGCGCGGGACTGTTCTCGATCGTCGCCTGGGCCGTGTGGCGACTTGTCATCATCTGGTCGATTCCGAATCAGGCCGGGACGCCGCCGCTGGTCGCCAACTGGGTTCTGGCCATCTGGGTCGGGCTCCTCTTTCTTCCGCTCAGCCGCTTCATCGGCGATGTGCTCGACCTGGTAGAGGGCCGGGTGCTGGCAACCGGAGAGACGACGCTCGACGAGACGGCGTTTCCCCTCATCAACCGCACCGTTCGGTTCCTGGTGCTGGCCCTCGGGGTCGTGCTGGCGCTGGATTTGCTGGGACTGAACATCGCCCCGCTGCTGGCCGGCGCCGGGGTCATGGGGCTGGCCCTCTCTCTCGCGGCCAAGGACACGCTGTCGAACCTGATCGCCGGCGTGCTGCTCATCATGGACCGCCCCTTCAAGGTGGGCGATCGCATAGAGCTCTGGAGCGCGCCCAACGAGACCGGCACCTGGGGCGACGTGATCGAGATCGGCCTGCGCGCCACCAAGATCCGCAACCCGGACAACCTGGTGATCATCGTGCCCAACAGCCTGATCATGGTGCGCGACATCATCAACTACACCATGTCGGGCGAAGATATTCGCCTGCGCATTCCCTTCTCCGTGGCGTACGAGTCCGACATCGAACGCGCCAAGGTCCTGCTGATCGCGACCGCGAAGCAGGTGCAGGGGGTGAAGCTGGAGCCGGAGCCTATCGTGATCGTGCGCGGCTTCGGACCCTCCGATGTCCAGATCCAGTTGCGCGTGTGGATCCTCGAGGCCCGCAACCGCCGCCGCATCGCCGACGAGATCACCGGGAAGGCGGTCGCCGCCTTTGCCGAAGCGGGGGTCGAGATCCCGTATCCGAAACGCGAGCTGATCATCCACGGGGAGTCGGAGCAGAAACCTCGGCGGCTGCCCCGGCCGGGGTGATATAACTGACAGAGCAGGAATGCGAGATGAGTTACCTGGAATGCGAATCGGTCAACATGATGAGTATTCCGATGCAACGAAGTGAGTAAAACGGAAGTGGAGGAGCATCTGATGAGACGTTCACGCACCATCACCCGGATTGCAGTCGCCCTGGCAGCTATCGCCGTCCTGTCCGCCACCGCGCCCGCGGCAGCCCAGGAGCGGCTCTCGCTCACACACTACCTCGACATGGAGAGCGTGTCCGATCCGCGCATCTCCCCTGACGGAGAGCGCATCGTCTACACGCGGGGCTGGGTCGACAAGCAGGGCGACCGCCGGGAGTCGTCGCTGTGGATCATGAACGCCGACGGGTCCCGTGCCCGGCATCTCCTCGACGGCAGCAACGCCCGCTGGTCGCCCGACGGCACGCGCATCCTCTTCACCGCGCGCGGCGAGCCCAGCGGCTCCCAGCTCTTCGTCCGCTGGATGGACGACGAGGGCGCGGTCAGCCAGATCACGCGCCTCGAGAACGGGCCGTCGGGGCCGCAGTGGTCCCCCGACGGGGAGTGGATCGCCTTCACCAGCCGGGTGCCTGCCCGGGCCGACTTCGCCGGCGTCGAGCTTCCGCGCCGGCCGGAGGGCGCCCAGTGGGTGCGCGAGCCCAAGGTGGTGGAGCGGGCTGGCTACAAGCGCGACCGGCAGGGATACGTCGACACCGGCTGGACCCACGTCTTCGTCGTCCCGGCCGAGGGTGGCACGGCGCGCCAACTGACCGACGGGGACTGGAACCATTCCGGCATCCAGTGGAGCCCGGACGGCAGCGACATCTACTTCACCTCCTATCGGGAAGAGGACTGGGACCGCCCCGAGCACTGGCAGGAGTCGGAGATCTACGCGGTTTCCGTGACGAGTGGCGACATCCGGCAGCTTACCGACAGACGTGGCCCCGACGGGGGTCCGGTTCCTTCACCCGACGGCTCGCTCATCGCCTACACCGGCATCGACGCCCACCGGGATACCTACCGCAACCAGAGGATCCACCTGATGAACCGGGACGGCTCCGGCTCGCGCGTGATCTCCGGGGACTACGACCGGCAGGTCGGAGGCATGATGTGGGCACCCGACGGCAGCGGTCTCTACTTCAACGTGCGCCGTGACGGCTACGGGCAGCTTCACTTCGTTTCGGTCGATGGCGGGGTGACGCAGCTCACCTCCGGCGCGCACCTCTTCGGCCTGTCGTCGTTCTCGGATGACGGTGTGGGCGTGGGGGTCATTTCCAGCGCGCACGAGCCGGGCGATGTCTTCCGCTTCGGCCTAGACAGCCCGGACGACATCCGGCGCCTCACCGACGTGAACGCGGACGTGCTGGCGTACGTCGAGCTGGGTGAAGTCGAGGAGATCTGGTACGACTCGGAGGATGATTTCCGCATCCAGGGATGGATCGTGAAGCCGCCCGATTTCGACGCGTCCCGCATCTACCCCATGATGCTGGTCATCCACGGGGGCCCGCACAGCATGTACAACGGCGGCTTCAACTTCGCCTTCCAGGAGCACGCCGCCAACGACTACGTGGTGCTCTACACCAACCCGCGCGGCAGCACCGGCTACGGCACCGAGTTCGCCAACGCCATCAACCACGACTATCCCGGGGCCGACTTCCCGGACCTGATGGCCGGCGTCGACGAGATGCTCGGGCGCGGCTACGTGGACGAGGACAACCTCTTCGTCTACGGCTGCTCGGGCGGCGGCATCCTCACCAGCTACATCGTGGGCAACACCGACCGCTTCACTGCGGCATCCGCCAACTGCCCCATTGTCAACTGGATGTCGGCGATGGGCACCTCGGACGCCATCAGCTACACGCGCACATTCGAGAAGCCCTTCTGGGAGGACCCGGCGGAGTGGATCGACCGCTCATCCATCTTCTACGTTGGCAACGTGACCACGCCGACCATGCTCCTGACCGGCGAGATGGACCTGCGCACCCCGATGGGGCAGACCGAGGAGTTCTACCAGGCGCTGCAGTACGTGGGCGTGCCCACCGTCATGATCCGCTTCCAGGAGGAGTGGCACGGCACCAGCTCGCGGCCCTCCAACTTCCTGCGCACGCAGCTATACCTGCGCAAGTGGTTCGAGAAGTGGGGGACGCACAAGACGCCGGTGACGCAGGACGGGTAGGGCGGAAAACAGCTGGCGTCGCCGGACGGCGGCGCATCGCTCCGCGATTGCGTGATCCAGCGTGATCTTGAGAAGTCCGATAAGGTAATTGAAGTTGTTGTGATCGCATTACTTACGTTATACTGCCGTGTTAGGATGTTCGGTACGTTCCAGTACCGAAAGGGTGATCAGCAGGGTGATCGCGAAAGGGTGACCAGATGGGCAAACACGGCAGAAAACTCACCGCCGCCTTCGTGCGAAGCGTCCATCAACCGGGCCTGTACTGGGACGAGCACGGCCTCGTGCTCCGGGTCAAGCCGTCCGGGTACAAGCAGTGGATTCAGCGGCTGTTCATCCACGGCAAGCGCCGGGAGCTGGGGCTTGGTTCCGTCCGCCTCGTGACGCTGGCCGAGGCGCGGGACGCGGCGCTGGCCAACCGCAAGGTGGCCCGCGCGGGCGGCGACCCGAGGAAGACGCGGCGGCGCTCGGTTCCCACCTTCGAGCAGGCGGCGGCGAAGGTCTTCGCCATGCACCGGACGACGTGGACCGACAAGCACGCGGTCCAGTGGGCTTCGACGCTCCGGATGTACGCGCACCCGAGGATCGGAGGGAAGCGGGTGGACCGGATCACGTCGGCGGACGTCATGGGCGTGCTGATGCCGATCTGGACCGAAAAGCACACGACGGCCAAGCGGATTCGGGAGCGGATCGGGACGGTAATGAAGTGGGCGATCGCGCAGGGCTACCGGGTGGACAACCCGGCGGGCGAGGCGATCAGGGCGGCGCTGCCCAAGCCCGGCCATGTCCAGAAGCACCTCAAGGCGCTGCCCCACGGGGAGGTCGCCGGGGCCATCGAGACGATCCGGAGATCCGGGGCGCGGGCATCGGTAAAGCTGGCCCTTGAGTTTCTGGCGCTGACGGCTTGCCGGTCCGGGGAGGTGCGCGGGGCTCGCTGGGCGGAGATCGACATCGAGGGCGGGGAGTGGACGATCCCGGCGGAGCGGATGAAGAGCCGCCGGGAGCACCGGGTGCCGCTGTCGGGGCGGGCGCTGGAGGTTCTGGCCGAGGCGAAGGCGAACGCGCCCCGGTCGGAGTTGGTGTTCCCGTCCGCGAGAGGAGTGCAGCTGCAACCCACGCCCCTCAGCGCCCTGTTCAGGGACTTGGGGATCCCGGCCGTGCCTCACGGGTTCCGTTCGAGCTTCCGCGACTGGGCGGCGGAGCGCACCGACGCGCCCCACGCGGTCATGGAGGCGGCGCTGGCGCACGCGGTCCGCAACAAGGTGGAGGCGGCGTACGCCCGCTCCGACCTCTTCGAGCGCCGCCGGGTCCTGATGGAGCAGTGGGCCGAGTATCTTGCAGGGCGGGGAGCGAGCAACGGAGCCTGATGCGGCCATTCGGTCCCGTCTGCCTTGCCTCGACGGGCTCAGAGCCTGTTTCCGGTCGATCCGGGGGCTGTTCGGGGGATCTACGGGCCACAGGATCGCCGCTGACGCACGATCTCGGGTCTCCGAGGGGTACGGGTAGGCCGAAAACCGGGCGCTCGGCAGAGCGTGGCGCAGTCCCGAGGAGTCAGGAGCCGGGCCGGTCGCCCTCCCCGTCCTTGAGGCTGGCGACGACAAGGCTGAGGAGCTTGCCCGCGACGGCCTGGTCGAGGCTGTTCCGGGCGGTGCCCGGAGAGGCGTGTTCGGCGGCTCCGCCGAGGGGCTGGCTCACGCTCTTTAGGGTGTGAGCCAGCACACGCGATGTTGAACATCGCGGCTGGCAAGGGGAGGCTCTGCCCCCCTTAGACCCCCGGAACGTCCGCGCCTCGAAGGAGTTCCCAACGCGGTTCTCGCCCCCCATCCGCAGCATCCTGATGATCCGGATTCCATCCCGGCTGCGGCGTGGTCGGTTTGGGTGGGTCACCGCTCTTCAACGCGTGCCAGAGTAGGCATAGGCGCTGGGGGAACGGTGGCAGTGGCCAGACGCACGACCGCAATGCGTTGTAGCTCGAAGGAGTCCGTCACCACGCCGATGGCCATGGAGTCCGTCAAGCGGTAGGGTGTGAACCCATCGGGGAACACGACCCTCTGGAACTGTCCGGCTGCATCGTCCAGAGCAACAGTCGTCCAAGTCCTGCCATATCCGAGAGGATGGGACGAACCGTCGAACTCCTGCATCCAGATCCGTCCGGGGGAGCAGCGCAGATCGATCCCGAGCGGGGCTTCCGCCGCCAGGTGGTCGCCCGCACGTGCGAGCATGTCCGCGGCGGCGCGGTCGATCTCTTCGTCGGCGACGTTCGTTCCTTGCGTTTCGTTACGCATCATCGCGCGGACATATCCCAAACGCTCCTCATGCGACAGCGGCCGACCGGTCCACGGCAGCGCGATCTGCCTGTCTTTCGTGCCGCCGGGGCGGTACAGATGAAGACTGCGGTCGACCGGATCGAGCACGACCAGGAGGCCACCGGCACACCCGTCCCAGAGCGGCACGGGGCCGAGCCCCATGGCCGGAACGCGGCTTGCGGCTCCGGGAAGATCAACGGCGAAATCCACGACCACGACCGGCTCGACATCACTGTGCGCATAGCGCAGGATCTTGCCGCCCCAGAAGTCGTCGCCCTGGCGGATCCCACCCGGATAGCTGGCCGTCCAGACTCCGGTGTTGTCCTCGACGACCCGGAACGGATCCCCGAAGGTCACGCTCCTTATGTCGGCGCGAACGGATTCCCGGGTGATGGCTGTGGCCGTTGAAGTCACGAAGTTGCCCGCTGCATCAAACAGGGAACGCCTACGCGTGGCGAGATCCCACGCGACCACCCCGCCGGAAGAAGTCGCTGCGGACAGGGTCCAAGGGTTGCGGAGTTCCCCCGGCCCGTCGCCCGACCTGCCGAAGTCGGCGAGCATGCGACCTGAGTGATGATACGCCCGCAGAAAGGGTGCGGTGGCGGTGAGCACCCAGATCACCTCGCCGGACTCGATGATGTCGCGCACACCCCACAACTCCTCGCCCTCGGTGAAGGTCGTGAGCGCCGAAGGGGCAATCTCGACCTCACCCGTCGATGTATCCGGGAGCTTCGGGGCGCATGCCCCAATACCGAGCGTCACGAGCACCAGCAGCGGAAGGACTGGCCGTGGCAATTGGGGTTGTCTGTGAACGAGAACGCTTGCCAGGGCTGCGAGAGATGCGACTGCGGCGGCCAGAACAGGTGCCGTGGCCGCATCAGTCGCTCGGAGGGCGCCGGTTCCACCCATGAGAAGCAGGCCGGATCCGAGCGTCATTGTGCAGGCGAGGAAGCCGGAAAGCATGCCCAGCCGCTCCCGCCACGCACCCACTCGGGAACGTACCTCGCGCTCCAAGGCGTCCATTATCGTGTCCACACTGGACTCCGCCAGCGGTGTGTCGGAAGCGCCAATCTTCCGGATCGAGGCGATCATTCGCAGTGTCTCGACCACCTCCGCATCAGCAGTTCCATCCACCGGCTCCGGCTCCGCCGCCGGACCTGTGTCGCCTTCCACGACGACCGAGACAAGACGGTCGGTCTTCTCAGCGTCCGTATTGGCCCCGGCGCCGCGACGGCCCGACAGCATTCGCATCTTCTTCATCTTGGGGTTCTCCTTTGGCTATTGAGTTTCTTCGGCAAGCCAATCCATTTGGCGCAGCTTCTTCAGGCCCCGATGGATCAGCGAGCGAACCGACGCCTCCTTCACCTCCAGTATCCGCGCCACCTCGGCAGTGCTCCGGCCTTCGAGGATGCGCAGCAGGATTGCGTCGCGCTCGCGCTCCCTGAGTCGTTCCAGCGCCGCGTAGAGGGCAGCCGCCCGCTCCTGACGTTTCAGCTGCTCAGCCGGGCCGGGTGCGCGGTCAGGGAGATCGGGGTGGTGGTCAAGGCGGACAAAGGGGGCATGCCGACGTTTGCGTGCCTCCGCCCTACACACATTCCTGCACACGGTCAGCGCCCACCCGAGAAAGGATCCGGTGCCGGAGAAGCGCGCACGCTTCCGGTAGATCCGGATCCAGCAGGCTTGCAACAGGTCGGCCGCGTGGTCGTCATCCCTGGCGTAACCACGGATCACTCGCAGCATGCGCGGCGACGTCTCCCGGACCAGACGGCGAAACAGCGCACGGTCTCCCGCGTGGAATCGCTTCCGGTCGAAGTCGTCGCTGCCAACCTGGGGAGTCAACGGGCGGACCTGCGATCAGGGCGCGTCACAGCGAACAGGATCCCCGTTGCGACAAGCGGCACGGACAGAGGGAGTACGAACAGCACGCCACCCCAGACCGCGTAATACCCAACCAATTCGGCGGCCATGGCCACAGGAATCCAGAAAGCCGCGAAAAGCAATCCGCCCGAGAGCCACCGCGTCGCGTAGCGGGACCAAGTGGACAAACTGCCGGTCAATCTTCCGGTCAGATCACCCAGTACGCCGGCAAGCAAAACGAACCCCGCGTTCGCGATCGGCACGAGCAGCGTTCCCAGATGGTTGGCCGCTCTACGCAAGTACCTTGCGGCCTCGTTTCCCGTCGCGGCGTCCGCCGCAGCCTGAGCAGACCTCGCAGAATGGACGAGCGCGGAGGGAAGCGGCCAATCGTCACCAGTCGTGAACATGGGTATCAAGAGCGACGGCAGGGCGTATGCCACCGCCGCCAACATGGCGAGCAGGATCCAGTGGCGACGCTGCGAACCGGTAGAATCCGCGCTGAAGATTGCGCACCCGTTCAGAGCCCCGGCGAACACGGCAGGCGGCAGGATCTGGACGACCATGACGGGGAGGCGTCTCGCCACCATCGCGAGGAAGTCCGCGACCGCATCCGGCCGCCCCCAGAAGTGGGTTGCCGAATACGCGAGGTACACGGCCAGAAGGAAGACAACCCAGATGGCGACACGCCTGGAGAAACCGGATTCAGGCTTGGGATGGGACTTGGTCTCGGTCATGTGCACCCCCCGTACGCAGTTGATCGTGCCCGGTCCGACGCTCGCGCCGAATGCGGCTGTTCTACATAAGGGGATGCCAAATCGGCAGCGTCCGTTGCGAGGTGCCGTGACAACGCGTGGACGGAGGGTCTCACATGGCGATCTCCTGCGGAACCGGCCTTGCCCGCCAAGGCGGCGCGCTCGGCGACGGTCCGCGCCGTTCCTGCATCGCAGAGAACCTCTTGGGGGTCGAGGGGGCAGAGCCCCTCGTCAGCCTTGCAGGGGTCGCGCGGAGCGTGGCCACGAAAGGTAGGGTGGCTCGACCACCTAAAGCGTGGTCCAAGCCAGCGGAAACCGTCGTCTCGACGGCGGAACGACCGGCGGGCCGCATCGCGGCATCGACGGCGAGACTATGGGTCGCGGACGACCTCCCCGCGCGCCTCCTTCCCAAGAACCCCCAAGCCGCGGTCCACCAGGCTGCGGAAGTGACTCGACGGCTTGAAGACCGGCGCGACACGCGGTGGAACCCCGACCGGCTCGCCTGTTCTGGGATTGCGCGCCGTGCGAGCCTTGCGGTGCCGCACCTTGAAGGTGCCGAAGCCCCGGATCTCGATGTGGTCGCCGCGCGCCAGCGTGTCCTTCACGGCGTCGAGGAAGGCGTCGACCACGAGCCCGCAATCCCTCTTGGTGACCCGTGGTCCGATCACAACGGCGACCTGCTCAACGAGGTCGGCTTTCGTCATTCTCTTCTCCTCCCCCGCAGTGTAACCAAGTCCGGCAGCTTCGTGGATGATAACTTGCATGGCGCGGCCTCCGCGAAAAGAAGGCTTCGGACTGCCGCCGATGCAGCGTGGGTCACCAGACGCCTTGGGATAAGGGGAGCCTTCACGGGACGGTCGGGAAAGCGGGGGGCGCGCCCGGACAAACGGGGGTGACGCTACCGCGCGTGGAAAGGGTGATTGCGGGGGTGATCGGCGGTCAGCGTGTACCGATATAAAACCATGTGCCACATAGAGTTGTGACCTAAACGACGATCTGAGCATCGCTCAGCGACGGTTCCCGGGTTCAGCCGCCCGGGGACTCGATCGTCAGGATCCGGATGACGCCGTTCTCGGCGCGCTCGCCGTACAGGTCTGCGGCCGCTTCGCCCTTGATGACCTCGATGGATTCGATGTCGTCGGGGTTGAGGGAGCTGAGCGCGTCACTGCCCGTCTCGAGCTCGACGCCGTCGACGAAGATCAGCGGAGCTCCTTCTGCGAGCGCGCCCCTGATTTGAAGTGCTCCCGGATTGTCGGCCCCGTCCGCGTCGACTGCCGCCTCGGGGTCCGCCAGCACGTCGAGGAGCGCGCCGTCGAGAGCCGTGGGCGCTTCGGTGTCGCAGGCCATGACCACGGCCGTCAAGGTCAGACCGGCGAGGGTCAACCCGCGCAGCGGGCTCCGTTTCATCTTGCTTCCGCCCATGACTTTGAATCTCCGGTTCGAGAGCGTGTCCTGATTCGACGAGGACGTCCGGGAACACCCACGGCCTGCCCTGTCCGATGCCGGTGGCGAGCTGAACGGCTACACAATAGCGCGCGTCGGCGCCGCGGGCGATGCCGCCTACGGCACGAGCGACAGCTTGTTTGTGCGGAGGACGAAGGCGGGAGACCCCAACTGTACATAGTAGGCGATGTCAATCGGCCTGACTTCGTCCACGTCACCGCCTTCCTCGGGCGGTGAACTGCTCGCCGACGGTTCTGCGGGTTCAGAAGCCTCGGGCTCCTTCGTGAAGATCTGAATGACGCCGTTCTCGGCCCCGTCGCCGAACAGGCCGCGCGCAGCCTCGCCTTTGATGATCTCGATTCGCTCGATGTAGTCGGGGTTCAGGGAATTCAGTGGCGAGTAGGGGGCGCTGCCGGTCCTGACCGTGTACTTGCCGGCCTCAAGCGAGAGGTCCGAATTCGACACCTCGACGCCATCGATGAAGATCAGGGGCCGCGGCTCGATTCCAAGGAGGTTGCCCTTTATCTGCGCCGCCGCGGCCTGCCGCGCGACCTCGACCTGCTCGGCCAGGGCACGCGGGGTAAGAGATCCGTCAGCGCTGGCCTCCGCCTCCGGGCTCGCCAGCACGTCGAGGAGCGCGTCGTCGAGAGCGGTGGGGGCGTTGGTGTCACAGGCGATCACCACCGCCACCAGCGTCAGACCGGCCAGCGTCACCGCGCGCAGCGGGCTCCACTTCATCTTCCTGGAAGCCATGATCTTCAGTCTCCGTTCGAGGGAATGTCGGGATTCGAGAAGAGCGGGTGTCAACATCCATCGCCGATGCTGTCCCACGCCGATGGCGAGCAGCAGCTTCCCGTAGTCGTCCGCCGGGATGCCGGAGGCGATGACGCGCCGGTCGCAGTCGATTTCGACCGCGCCCCGCAGATTGCGCACCATCCACCAGACCGCCGGGCTCCAAGGGAAGAGCGCGGCGATGAGTGCTCCGTAGAGGAGGGTCAGGTGGTCGCGTGCGCGGGCGTGCTCGCGCTCGTGCAGGATCGCGACGCGGCCGGCCCGGTCACCCGCGGACAAGAGCCAGTCGGGGATGACCACGGAGGGACGCGTCACGCCGATCAGCGCCGGGCCGAAGCCCTCCGAGACGTAGACGTCTTCGCCGTCCACCGACCGCCGGGGCCAGCGGCGGCGCGAGCGGGCCATGAGGCCCATGATTGCCCCGAAAACCAGGAGCGTGCCCAGGGAGGCGGCGCCCCACGCGAAGATCGCCGCCCGCTCCCATCCCGTCCCGAAGATCGCAGGAACCGCCGGATCCGCTGCCTGCACCACCGATGTGATGGGCGATGGCGCGGCGGCCGATACCTCCAGCACCGGCGCCGGCGCCCGCGCCGACAGGGGGATGACGACCGCGAGCGTGAGCGCGGCGACCCAGGGGAACCGGCGCGGCCAGCCCATGTTCTCGCACAGTCGCTCACCCGCCCAGGCGCCCCCCGCCAGCAGCGCTCCAATGCCCGCCGCGTAGCCCATCCACCAGAAGATCATCGGTCTTCTTCCCTGTCCTGGGCTCGATCCAGGATCGAACGCATGCGCTCAATCTCCTCGTCGCTGAATTCCCGGTTCTCGACCAGCGTCGCCAGGAGCAGCTCTGCGGAACCGTGGAAGATCTTGTTCATGACCCGCCGGAGCGCGCTGCCCCCGGCATCCGCCGATTCAACCAGTGGGTAGTAGCGGTGGGCCCGCCCTTCCTTCTCATGGCGAACCGCGTTCTTGGCCTCCAGGATCTGCAGCATCTTGAGGACGGTGGTGTAGCCGACATCCTCCCCGAGGACGTCCCGAACTTCCGCCACCGTCCCCGAGCCCGTGCGCCAGAGGACGCTCATGATGTCCAGTTCGCGGTGGGTGAATCGATTCGGTTCCCGCCTCGGTTCGGCTGATTCACTCGCCATGTTGCTCTCCCCGCACCGTCCAGCTGTCGCCCGATGTAACCATCGCGCTCGTTGGTTTTGGACCGATTTCAGGCTCCGGAGCCCATCTCCGGGCTCTCGCTTCACGAAGTTTTTCGTAGTCAGTACTGTAACCGATGGTTCCCCGGATGTCAACGAGGATCTTCGTAGGATTGGTTTCCGAGTCCTTTGCCGAGATCCGTCGGGACCGCTACGATCCCCACGCTTCTCCGGCGCTGGCCGCGCCAGCAGAGCGGTCCGCTTACCGTCCACCAGCAGTCGTGAGGTGCTCGTGCGTCGAGCCAGACCGGTTCTCCAGTCCGTAACGGTTCTCCTCCTGTCCGGCCTCGTCTCGTGCGCGCCCCGCGACTTCGGTGCGCCGCTGATCGTCCAGCGGGACAGCGCCGGCGTTCGGATCGTCGAGGCGATGAGACCGCTGTGGGGCGATTCCAGCCTGTGGAGGATTAATCCGGATCCTCTTGTCGACCTGACGCGCTCCGGGAGCGGTCCCTCCCACGAGTTCTTCCGCGTCCGCGACGTCCGGCAGCGTCCGGATGGATCGGTGGTGGTTGCCGACCGGGGCTCCCAGGAGGTGCGCCTCTACTCGGCGCAGGGCGAATTCCTGGGATCCGCAGGAGGTGTCGGAGACGGACCCGGCGAATTCCGCAATCTCTGGAAAGTGGAGCCATCGGCGGACCGGATTCTTGCGCTCGACCAGCGAGGCCGGGTCGCGGTGTTCACGCCCGATCTGATGCCGGCGCGCACCTTCGATGTGGCGGACCGCGTTTTCGATCTGCACGACCTTCACGACGGCACGGTTCTCGTGGAAGTCCGCCCGCTCACGGAAACCGAGCCTGGAACCGAAGTCGTTCGAGGGTCGAGCGCGTTGGTGCGCTTCGACCTGACCGGCGCGCGCGTCGACAGCCTTGCGGAGACACCTGGCTATGAAGAGGTATCCCGCGTTATCGACGATCAGTACATCTCGGGTAGGCCGCTGTTCGGCAGGGAGGGCCACGTAGCCGTGAGCGACGACGTGATTCTGCAGGGGTCCGCGGACCTGATGGAGGTGCGGGAACTCTCGGTCACCGGCGATATCGTTCGCATCCTGCGCATTTCGGACTATCCGCTGAGCCTCAGCGATGAGGAGGTCGCCGCGGAACGCGAAGCCCAGTTCGATGTGGAACTGCCTCCCGGGGTGACCTTTCCTCCCTTCATGCGCCAATTCATCGAGGAACTCCCGGCCCCGGCGACTCGCCCCGCCTACGCGGACATCCTTGTGGACCCTTCGGGAGCGGTCTGGCTGGAGCTGTACCGGGGACGGAGCGAGCAGGACTGGCCGCAGGCGTGGCTGGTGCTGGATGCGGAGGGCACCTGGCTCGGCACCGTTGACGCGCCGAACGACTTCGCGGTGATGGACATCACCATGGATGCCGTCCTGGGCGTCTGGACGGACGAACTGGGCGTGGAGCACCCTCAGGTGCTGACTCTCGCGCGGACGCCGACCGGAATGTAGCCGACGCCCGCCGGTCAGCGCGCTGGGCTTGGTCCCAGGACGGTCTCAGCCGATCCCCCCGATGCCCGCGTGCGGGACGGTCAGCCGATCCCTCCGATGTTCGCCCGCGAGAGACCGAGCTCCCCCGCGACCGAACCGATGGGCACGACATCGGCGGCACGGGGACCACCCTCCGGCGCCGCCACCCGACACGCCGACAACGCCTGCCTGAGGTCGGCGACCAGGTCGTCCGCGGACTCGATGCCGACGGAGACGCGGAGCAGGCCCTTGCCGATCCCGGCGATGGCCTGGGCGGCCTCGTCCATGGCCGCGTGGGTCATCGTGGCCGGATGGCAGATGAGGCTCTCGACTCCGCCCAGCGACTCCGCCAGGGTAAACAGGCGAAGCCGGGCGAGGAGTTCTTCGGCTGCCGCCCGCCCGCCCTTCAGCTCGAAGCTGAACAGGCTGCCAAACCCGGACTGCTGGCGGCGGGCGAGGTCGTGGCCGGGGTGCGTCGTGAGTCCCGGGTAATAGACCCCTGCGACCGCCGGATGCGAAGCGAGCAGATCGACGACCGCGCGCGTGTTCTCCTCGTGGATGCGGGTGCGCGCAAACAGCGTGCGCACGCCGCGTAGCGCCAGGTAGCTGTCGAAGGGACTCTGGGCCGCGCCGGTGGCGTTGGTCCACCACGCGATCTCCTCGAAGAGTTCGTCGCTGGCCGCGATTACGGCTCCCCCCACCACGTCGCTATGGCCGTTGATGAACTTGGTCGTCGAATGCACGACCAGATCGAAGCCGAAGTTGATCGGCTGCTGGAGGGCGGGTGAGAGGAAGGTGTTGTCGGCGATGGCGATCGCTCCGACGCGCCGGGCCTCGCGCGCCACCGCGGCCAGGTCGGTGATGCGCAGCAGCGGGTTGCTGGGCGTCTCGACCCAGATCATGCGGGGCTCCCGCTCCAGCCCAGCCGCGAGCGACGCCGGGTCCGTGAAGTCCACGAAGCGCACGCGCAGCCGACCCTGGCGCTCAAGCCCGACCAGCAGGCGGTGCGTCCCTCCGTAGCAGTCGTGCGGCGCCAGCACCAGGTCATCGGCGTGCATCAGGTTGAGGACGACGCCCACCGCGGACATTCCGGAGGAGGTCGCCACCGCGCCCGCGCCACCTTCCAGTTGAGCCAGCGCGCCGGTGAGATGTTCGCGGGTGGGATTGCCGGAGCGGGTATAGTCGTATTCCGGGGTGTCCCCCAACGCCCGAAAGCGGAAGTTGCTCGACAGATAGAGCGGGGGCATGACCGCGCCATAGGCGGTGTCCGAGGCGAGCCCGGCGCGGACGACATTGGTCGCCCGCGCGGAGATGCGGCCCTTGTCATCGGGACCAGGTGTCGTCGCGCCGAGGCTACTCCCGGCGAATCCGCGATCTCGGGTACAGTGCTCTTTCATGGTCTATGCCTCCTGTCCGACGGAAAGCTCGAGGCTTTCCCTGAGAACAGACTGGTATTCGGGTGCGTGTAGGAGAAAGGCGTCGTGCCCGCCGTCCGAATGGAGTGTCCGGAGGCGCGAACGGGCCCCGGTCCGGCGGTGCATCTCCTCGACCAGCCAGAGCGGCACCGACCTGTCCTCCTCCCAGGCGATCAGCCAGGAGGGGACGGTCAGCTCCTCGGGCTGGAGGTCGCACAGATCGATCGAGGCGCACAGCGTGAGGTAGGTTCTCGCATCGAACCGCCCGGCGAACGCCCGTCCGCGCTTCCACAGGTAGTGGTCCACCGGGTGGACCGGCTTGCCGCTCGAGAGGTCGGCTTCGAAGGGGAAGCGCGCATCCAATCCCGCGTCGGTCTTGTAGGTGGTGAAGGCCAGCGCCCTCGCGATGGCCACGCCGTCCGCTTCGCGGCCCTGGTCGCGAGCGAACTCGAGGATCGCGCGCTGCACGCTGCGCACTCCGGTCCCGAGGGGATGGGGGCGGTGGGCGGCCGCAATGACGACGACGCCTTCCGCACGCGCCGGATACCGTATGCCCAGGGCCAGTGCGGCGTTACCCCCGTAGGAGGCACCCACGGCGCGATGGACCTTCTGTTCGCCGAGGTGATCCAGCACGGCCACCACCGCGTCGGCCTGATCCCCCGGCGTGATGTGGAACTGGGTGCGGGACCCATCGCGTCCAAGGGGCTCGATGGTGCCCGGCGCGCCGATGAAGTCGATGCCCAGGACACGCCACTCGCGCGAGTCGATGGCGAGCCCCGGTCCGACGATCTTGCGCCACCAGCCTTCGGAGCGATCTTCGGCGTTGGCGGCCACATGCCGATTCGCCGAAATCCCACCCATCGCGACCAGCACCGGGGCGTCCTCCGGCCCCGCGACCTCGAAGGGGACCCGGAAGCGCGCCGCCAGCTCGGGTTCGAGCTCCGGCTTCCACCCAGGGCGCATGTAGACCGCTCCGCGGCGGGCGTGCGGCAGTGCCCGGGCGCGCGGGGGCTCGCGATGGTCTGGAACGCTCCCGTTGCGGGCGGGCGGGTACGGAAGCGGGTACGCTTGGGGAGGGGAGGTTGTCGTTCGCATCCTGGCTCTCCACAGGTTGGGCGCGGTGCCAACCCCTGGATGCGCCAGCCGGCGAAACCGACCGAGGCACTCATCTCTCGGATTCCATCACGGGAATCCGCGGGAGTTGGCACCGTTGATCGTTCTCCAGAGAAAGCGATCCGGTTGCCCCGGCTTCACAGGGCCAGTCCCTCAGCCGGTCTCGATGAGTTGGGTGAGAATGTGGTGCCCTTGCGGGCGTGTCAAGGGTGCACGGGAAGCGGGCCTGTAGGCGGAGAGAAGTTCGGGCTCACGAAGCAGTCCGCGGACGAGCGCCGCACGGACTGCCGATCGGTCAACGGCGCGGATCCACCTCCGCGTAGACCTCGACGTTGCCCTGGCGATCCCACGAGAGCACCTGGTAGGGCCGCGCGCCGATTCCTTCCATGCCCGGGGAGCCGATTGGCATGCCGGGAACCGCGATGCCGACGATGTCCGGCCGCTCCTCCAGCAGCCGTTTGACGTGCTCGGCCGGGATATGGCCCTCGACCACGTAGCCATCGATCAACGTGGTGTGGCAGGACGACATCCGGGGCGGCACGCCCGCGTCGATCTTGATCGGGATGATGTCGTTGAGGTTGCGCGCGTCCACCTCGAAGCCGGCCTCCCGCATGTGATCGACCCACAGGTTGCAGCAGCCGCAGCTGGGCGTCTTGTAGACCAGCGCCCTGGGCAGGGCGTCGGCGACGGTCCGTGTGGGTGCAGCCGCCAGGGTCGTGGGTGCCTCGCCGGCGGCACCCGCCGCCACTTCCCCGGACGCGTGCAGGGCATGGGCGTCATGCGACGCCGGCGCACCATCCGACACGCGGGCGCCGTCCGCGTCTCGCGCCTCGCCGGTTCCACAGGCGGCAACGAGGATCAGGAGGGGGAAGATGATGCTGGGGCGAGGCTGAGTCATGGGATCCTCGGATCAGAGGGCTGAGCGGACCGACTTAGCGGAGCAGATCCGCGCGTACATCCTCCCAATCTAGCACGACGTCACTCGAATCGCCGAGCCGACTTGTGGCTACTCATCCCTCGATCGCCAGGTTCACGATTTCGCGGAAGCGCGCGACCGGATCGCGGCCCCGCGGCGTCTGCGTGAACACCAGCACGATCAGGTTGGTCGAGGGATCCACCCAGGCGCCCGTCCCGTCGGATCCGGTGTGCGAATACACCCCGTCCTCCGACACGGACCATCCGTATCCGTAGGACCGGGCCGGCCCCTCCGCCTCGGGGTTGGTCCGGATCTTCGGCGATGTCATCAACGCCACGGTCTCCTCGGAGATGATCCGCTGCCCGTCGTAGACGCCACCGTTCAGGAACATCTGACAGAAGATCACATAGTCGTCCGCGGTCGAGATCATGCCGCCCGAGGCCCGCACGAACGGGACCTGGGGCGGATCGCCGGGGGTCCATCCGGGCATCCAGCCGCCCTCGCCGTCACGCTCGTAGTAGACGACCCCCATTCGGTCCAGCTTCCCGTCCATCTTCTCCGAGACTTCATGATGGTAGCTGTCGTGCATGCCGAGGGGCGTGTAGATCTCGCGGTCGAGGTACTCCTCGAGCGGCATCCCCGACACCATCTCCACGAGCGCGCCCAGCGTGTTGTAGCCGGGGTTGTTGTAGCTGTAGGTGGTGCCGGGGATGGCCTCCGCGCCCACGCCGCCGAAGCGCGCAGCTTCCAGCTGGAGGGTGGGAGCGTCGGGATGCTCGGCGGACGGCTCCATGTAGGGCTGGAGGAAGAGCGTCGGAATGCGAAGCCCGCTCGCGTGCGACAGCAGATGGCCGATGTTGATGAAGCCGGCGCGATAGTTGTCCCACGAGGGCATGTGTTCGCGCACGAGATCGTCGTAGGCGAGCTTCCCGTCCTCCACCAGCGTCGCGATGGCGGTGGCCACCGGGGGCTTGGTGTTGGAGGCCATGCGGAACATGGTGCCCGGCTCCATGGGGATGCCGCGCGCCTTGTCCCGCCACCCCAGCGCCTCGTGCAGGACAACCTTGCCATCCTTCGCCACGAGCAGCACGGCGCCGACGAGGTCGCCCCGCTCGATGGCCTCCTCGTAGAGCGCGACGCCCCCGGCTAGGACTCCTTCGGACATGCCCACATCCGCCGGAGCCGCACGCGTGACGACGGTGCCCTGGGCCGCGACGGCGATGGCCGAAGCCAGGATGGAGGTGAACACCAGGATCGTGTGCCGACAGGCCGTGAGGAGTCGAGCGTCATGGCGGTGGGCCGCAGCGATGGCTCCGCTGCAGTCGCGGGCGGTCCAGTGGGGTGCGTCGAAGTGTTGGCGGCGTTGCCTCATGGGGACGGGCCTCCTGTCGTCAGAACCAGGTACTTGAGCGCGAACGAGCCGATCCAGTGGGATCCGGCGTAGTCGGCGTCGAACATGGTGTCGTAGCCGGTGCGGGCGTGCCGCGTCGCTAATGCGCGCAGCTCGGGGACCCTGGGGTCGTCGCCGGGAAGCGCCGCCGCGATGCGCAGCATGGCGTCCGCGCGGGTGAACGCCAGCCCGATGAGGTGAGAGTAGGTGCCGTACGCGGACCTCAGCGAGTCGTTGGTGACCACGTCGCCCTCGGGAGGCTCCTCGTCGCCCGCCCCCGCCGGATTGGTCTCGAGAAGCGGCTCGAACTCGTCGGAGTCAGGGGCGGGGAGAAAGCCGTCGAGCCACGCGGCGTAGGCATCCGGGTCCAGCACCATCCCCATGAGGGCGGCTTCCTCCAGGCAGGGCGAAAGGAAGTCGGAGCGGCCGGGCTCGTACGCGACCGGACAGTTGCGGTCCTCGCCGAAGAAGCGCTCGGCGGACGTGCGCAAGGCCTCCGCCAGCTCGGGGCGCGCCGCCATCTGCTCGGCCTGCAGGCCCGTCGCGATGGCGAAGGCGGTGTTGGGGTGGACGCCGGTGCGCACCGGCCGTTCCAAGTCCTCGAGGTAGTCGATGAGGCGGTCGCTCAGGTGGCTCACCACGGGCTCGAGACGCTCGGCCCAGACGGCGGCGAAAGGATCGTCCCAGGATGCCAGCTCCCCGTGCAGGAGGAGGAGCCACACCCAGCCGTAAGGGCGCTCGAAGGACGGGTTGTCCGAGAGATACTCGAGTTCGCCGGCGAGGGCTTCCTCGGAGAGATGGTCTCTCAGCTTCTCGCGGATGAGGAGCGCCACGGGCAGGTCGGGCACCTCTTTCACCAGCCGCAACATCGCCCACGTCGAGTTCACCGCCGAGTGCCAGTCCCAGCAGCCGTAGAAGGCTCGGTTCCGGTCGAAGTCGCGACGCCGCGTGTAGCTGATGTCGTCCAGGTAGCCGGCCCGGTCCGGACGCAGCGCGTGGGGGCGGTCCACACAGGAGAGGGGCATCGCGGCGAGAGACAACGCGGTCTCCAGGTCGAGCACTGGACCTGAACCGGGATCCGTGGGGGCCGGCGACGAGGCCGCGGCGACGGCATCGGGGTCTTCCGCAGGCTGGTCGGCAGCATCGGTCGCACATGAGGCGGCGAGCACCACCGCCAAGGGGGCGAGAGCGGACAACCGGATGTGCCTGGGTGCTGGTGCCATCATCAGCCTTTGATGAAATCCCTGCCGTTAGCATTCAGGACCGGCTGGATGCGGTCAAGTTGGCTGAGCCTTGTCCGCGCCCCTGGCGCTTGCCAATGGCAGTCTCTTGTGTGTAGGTAAGGAATCCTTGTATCATGGATTCACGGAAAGATAGAAGGAGGGAGCGTGCTCGCCAAGCTCACGTCAAAGAACCAGCTTACGCTTCCCAAGGCCGTCATCTCTACGTTTCCGGACACCGAGTACTTCGACGTAACCCGCGAGCGCGGTCGCATCGTCCTGACGCCCGTGCGGCTGACAAAGGCCGACGCGGTTCGGGCCAAACTCGCGGAACTCGGTCTTTCCGAAGCGGATGTGGACCGCGCCGTGTCGTGGGCTCGCCGGGGTGAATGACGCCGCTACGGGCGGTTCTCGATACCAATGTGCTGGTTTCGGCCCTGCTCTTCCCCGCGGGAAGCGCGAGTTGGCTGCGCAGGATGTGGAGATCAAGGGCCGTCGTGCCCCTGGTCAGCCGCGAAACGGCCTCGGAGCTGATCAGGGTGCTCGGCTATCCGAAGTTCAACCTGACGAGAGATGAGCAGGAGGATCTTCTGGCCGACTACCTTCCGTATTGTGAGCCGGTTGTGGTTGAAGAACCTCTGACGCTTCCCGACTGCCGGGATCCCTTCGACCGACCCTTCCTCGCCCTGGCCGTCACGGGCGCGGCGGACGTGCTCGTGACCGGTGACGCGGATCTGCTCGCCCTCGCCCCCGACTTCGCTGTCCCGACCATGACTCCGACCGCCCTGAAGGAGCGCGTCCGCCGGCGACCTTAGCTGCCGGACGCCCGCAGAGCAGACCCGCTCCACGGACGCCCGTTCTTGCGTTGGACTCCCACGCGCTCACCATTCACATTGCACGGAAGTCCATCGCATCCGGAGGATCCCATGATTCCGCGTCCATCGTCCGCCCTGTGCCGCTTCGCCTTCGCCGCGGCGTTCCTGTCGCTTTTCGCGTTCGGTCTGTCGAGCGTACAACCGCTGGCCACGGGGCTGGCCGCCCAGGAGCGGAGGCCCGTCGAGCTCGAGGACTACTACCGGCTGAAGAACGCGAACAGCCCGGCCATCTCGCCGGACGGGTCGCGGGTTGCGTTCGTCATCACGTCGGTCCTCGAAGAGGAAAACCGCAGCCACAGCGGGATCTGGCTCGCGGACGCCGCGGGAACCGGTGAACCGGTGCGGCTTACCAGCCCGAGCTTCAGCGCCTCCGGGCCCGGCTGGTCGCCCGACGGGCGCCTGCTCGTCTTCACATCGAACCGCCCGGGTGGCGATGGCGAGAGCGGCGGCAGCACCTGGTTCCTGCGCATGGACCAGCCTGCCGGCGAAGCCTTCCAGATCGAAGGACTGGGCGGGTCGCCGGTGTTCAGCCCGGACGGCGAGTGGATCGCGTTCACGCGGCCCACCCCGCCGGAGCCGGCTCCCGAGCCGGTGTACGCGTCGGACTTCGAGCGCCGCACGGCGGAGCGCTTCGACGGGCGCATGTACGACTGGATGAACTACCGCTTCGACCGCCGCGGCTACCTGCCCGATCCCCGCGACCCCGCCGCCACCCCGCCGCGGGAGGTGTACGTGCTGCCGGCCACCGGAGGTGAGCCCCGCCGCCTGACCGACCTCAACGTGGACGCCTCTGGACTGGCCTGGAGCCCCGACGGCAGCCGCCTCGCCTTCACCGCCGACATGCACCAGCGCGACGAGCTCAGCTACGAGCGCGCGGACCTTTGGACCGTCGACCTGGACGGCGCCGTCACCCGACTAACCGACGACGAATACAACTACTCCGGGCCCGCGTGGTCGGCAGACGGCGACCGCATCGTGGTGCGCGGCAACGAGGGGCTGGACGTGGTCATCCGCGAGGCCCGTGACCGGGGGGCGGCCAACGACCTGTTCGCGTTCAACCCCGACGGGGGCGGCAGGAGCAACCTCACCGCGGACTGGGACCTGATCCCGGGCGGACCGGTCACGTCACCCGACGGCCACGTCTACTTCTCGACCGGCGTGCGCGGCAACACGCACCTGTTCCGCGTGCCGGTGGGCGGCGGCGCGGTCGAACAGGTCACCGAGGGCGACCGCCGGCTCGCCGGCTTCTCCTTCTCGGCCGACTTCTCCCGCATGGCCTACCGCGTCACCGCTCCCATCGAGCCCGGCGACATCTACGCGGCGCCCATCTCCGCCGCGACCGAGACCCGCCTGAGCGAGGTGAACGGGGCGCTGCTGGCCCAGCTCGAACTCTTCGAACCCGAGAACCTCGTCTTCCACAGCCCGGACGGCACCGAGGTCGAGGGTTGGATGCTGCCCGCGCGCGGCTACGAGGCGGGTGGCGGCGACTTCCCCATGATCCTCGTGATGCACGGGGGGCCGCACGGCATGTACGGCAACGATTTCTCGTTCGACCGCCAGTTGCTGGCCGGGCAGGGCTACATGGTGCTCTACACGAACCCGCGCGCGTCGACCGGCTACGGGGAGGACTTCCGGTGGGGCACCTGGGGCGGATGGGGCTTCAACGACTACGACGACGTCATGGCCGGCGTCGACCACGCCATCGACAACTACCGCATCGACACCGGCCGCATGGGCGTGACCGGTTACTCATACGGCGGCTACCTGACCAACTGGGTCATCACCCAGACCGATCGATTCGCCGCCGCCATCGCCGGGGCCTCCATCTCCAACTGGGTGAGCGACTACGCGGTCGCCGACATCCCGCGCACCAAGGAGAGCGAGTTCTACGGCCCGCCCTGGGAGGAGCGCGGTCTGGAGCACCTGCTGCGCTCGTCGCCCATCATCCACGCCGACGGGGTGACCACGCCGACCCTCTTCGTACACGGCGAGACCGACCATCGCGTGCCGATCGAGGAGGCCGAGCAGATGTACGTCGCCCTGCACAAGCAGGGGGTGCCGGCCAAGTTCGTACGCTATCCCGAGTCCTACCACGGCGGCTGGACGCCTTGGCGCATGGTGCACCGCACCTGGGTACAGCTCGACTGGTGGGAGCAGTGGCTCAAAGCGCGCCCGGCGATGTAGGCAGGACCTTCGATGCTCGCAGCGTATATCTTCTGCCTCGTCGTGGGCGGCGGCTTCCTGCTCCTGTCGCTCTTCGGCGACTTCCTGGAAGCTGACGCGGATGTGGACCTGGACGCCGACGCGGATCTCAGCATCGGGGATGCCGGCGATGTCGCAAAGCTCTTCTCGCTGCGGGCCATCGTCTACGCCCTTTTCGGCTTCGGCGCCTCCGGCACCCTTCTCCACCTGGTGTGGGGAGGGGGCCGCCCCGGACTGACCGCCATCGTCGCAGGCGTCACCGGGCTGGCGACGGGAGCGCTGATCGGGGCGGCGTTCGGGTTCCTCAAGCGCGGAAGCGCGGGAGCCATGCTGGGGGAGCAGTCCTTCGTGGGGCTCACCGCGGAGGTGTCGCTCGAGATCACGGCTTCGAGCCCCGGCTCGATACGGGTGCTGCGCGGCGACAGGCGCCACGGCATCCGCGCCCGGCTCGATTCGAGCTGCCCGCCGGACCGGACGCTGAGCCCCGGTCAGTCCGTGGTGGTGGTCGGCATGGAGTCCGGAATCGCAGCCGTGGTTCCAATCGAGATGAAGCTGATCGATGAGTAACATACAGGATAATACAAGATTGTCATACAGGAACAATACAAGAGGAGGCACATAGTGGAGTTTCTCGCCGCACCCCTGACGATGGCCATCGTGATCCTGGTGGCGGTGATCGTGTTTGTCATCACCATCAAGAGCCTGATCGTGATCGTGCCCCCCAACCAGGCCGCGGTGCTCACCGGCCGGAACCGAACGTCCTCGGATGGTCAGACGGTTGGATACCGCTCCATCTCCGGGGGCCGCACGCTGCGCGTGCCCATCATCGAGACGGTACAGCACATGAACCTCGAAACCATCCCCATCGAGGTCTCGGTCAACAACGCCTTCTCCAAGGGCAACATTCCCCTCAGCGTCGAGGCGATCGCCAACGTGAAGATCGCGTCGGAGCCTGAATGGGTCTTCAACAACGCGGTCGAGCGCCTCCTCGGGAAGACCGAGGCCGAAGTGCGGGAGTTGGCCCAGGACACCCTCACCGGCAACCTGCGCGGCGTCCTCGCCACCCTCACCCCCGAGGCCGTCAACGAGGACCGGCTCGGTTTCGCCAAGGCCCTGGCCGATGACGCCGGCGAGGACCTGGCCTCGCTGGGCTTCCACCTGGACGTCCTCAAGATCCAGAACGTGAGCGACGAGCGCGGCTATCTCGAGGCGATCGGACGCGAGAAGTCGGCCGAGGCCATTCGGGCGGCCGAAATCGCGGAGGCGCAGGCCGAAGCGGACACCCGCGAAGCGCGCGCCGAGGCCCGCCGCCGCGCCCAGGTGCGCGAGGCGGCGGCCTCGATCAAGGTGGCGGAAGCCCAGAACGAACTCCGCGTGCGCAAGGCCGAACTCGACCGAGAGGGCGAGACTGCCGAGAAGATCGCGCGCGTCAAGGCGCAGGAGGCCGAGGTCGAGGCCGAGAAGATCCTCGAGATGAAGCGCGTCGAGCGCGAGGAGCAGCGCCTGCGCGCGGACGTGGTGGAGCCCGCCAAGGCCGAGAAGATGGCCGCCTTCGCCCGCGCCCAGGCGGAAGCGGCGCCGATCCTGGAGCGCGGAAAGGCCCAGGTGGAGGTGCTCAAACGGCTCTACGCGGAGGTTCAGACCGGAGGCGACGCGGCCTTCGCCGTGTTCATCGCCGAGAAGCTGCCGGAGCTGCTGGAGATCGCGGTGGGCGCAGTGGAAGGGGTCGACATCGACCGCGTCGTGGTCATGGACGGGGGTCAGGGCGAGGGGGTCTCCAACGCCTTGAACCAGCGGGTCCGGGGCGCCTACGGGACGCTCGAGGGGCTGGCGTCGGTGCTCGGCCTCGACATCCAGCAGGTGCTGCGCCGGGCGGCGGGGCAGACGGCAGAGGAGCCGCTTCGCGAGCTGCCGTCGGGTGACTCCTAGCGTGGTGGCTCGCCCCTTCAGGGCTGCGCGGACCGAAACGGCCGGCCGACCCCTGTCGTAACGAGCCGTATTCGTGTAGCATCCCCACGCATTCCCAAGGAGCCCGCATCATGATCTGGAAGCTGATCACAAAGAAGGGAGGCGTCTTCGACAAGCCGCGCGTCCAGCATCCGAAAAAGCCCAAGCCGCCCACCGCCGAGAAACCCGACAACCCATTCCGTCTTCCGAAGCCGCCTGCCCCGCCGGGGCATGAGTGGCGACGAAGGAAGAACCGCTGAGCGCTCTTGAAGAGGATCCTTCTGCTCCGCCACGCCAAGTCCGACTGGAAGGACTACACTCTTGCGGATTTCGACCGGCCGCTCGCCCCACGCGGCCGCGCGGCCGCACCCCGCGTCGCAGCCTGGATCCGTGACCACGATCTGGTTCCCGACCGGGTGCTGTGCTCGGCGGCCCGCCGCACCTCGGAGACCTGGGAGCGCATGGTGCCGGAGCTGGGCGAGGTGCCGGTCGTGCACCGGCGGGCCCTCTACCACGCGTCCATGCAGGCGATCCTGAAGCAGCTGGTCAAACAGGACGACGAGGCGAACACGGTGGCGGTGGTCGGGCACAATCCGGGCATCGCCGAATTCGCCTGGCGCTATTCCGTTTTCGGCAACGAGAAGAAGATCGCGCGCATGCGGCGCAAGTATCCCACCGGCGCGCTGGCCGTCCTCTCGTTCAAGATCGACAAGTGGGCCGATCTCCCGGGCGCGAGCGGAACCCTGGAGTACTACGTGCGACCCAAGCAGCTCAAGTAGCGCCGATGGTCGACGAGCTGCGCGACCGGGCTCGCTTATCTCCGATATGGTGGCGGCTGCAGCGAACCTCAGGGCATCTGCAGCTCGTACACCTCCACGCGCTCGACGCCAAGATCGTCGGTGGATATGACGGTCAGCCTGCCACCGACAATGTGCTGGATGCGAAGCCCGGCGGGGCCCACCACCTGGCCCAGGAAGCGACCGTCGGCGGCGAACACATCGCGGACGACCGTCTCGGCGCCCCTGATCGCGAAGCGGCGCGCCCAGATCTCGCCTCCGTCGGCGATGACCAGCGAGTTCCAGGCGGGGAGCCGGTCGGGAAGGGGCATCTCCCGAAAGCGGCGCAGGGCTGCCTCCACCTGGGTGTCGTCCATCGGCTCGCGGCCGCCGGTTGAACCCCGAACCCATGCTTCGAGGTGTGCGTCGGTTCGCAGGGGCGGCTCTTCGGTGAGGCGCACGATGCGCTCCAGAGTGCCCGTGGGGCTGTAGGTGGAGTACTCGTAGGATCGGCCCGTGGTCACGGCCATGCGCCCTTCCGCGGAGGCGGTGGCGGCGGCAGCGGACGAGAAGGGCAGCCGCAGAATCTGGATCGACAGATTGGTTCCGCTGCCCTGTGCGGAAGTCTGGGTAGCCTGCCCAGGCACCGCCGTGATCGTGTCGATCAGGGTGCCCTCCAGGTCGTGCCGGACCAGGTACTCGGATCTGCTCCCGGAAGGGTCCGAGATCGATTCGAGGGCGTCTTCCAGGCTGAAGGCTCCCTCCAGCGAGGGGAGGCTCAGGGATTCCACCCGGCTGAGGAAAAGGCCCGGTCCCGCCACGCGGATCGGGCGGATCACGGGCTGCTCGCCCGGGCCCTGGAAGGTAGCGGTGGCCAGCAGCTCGCCGTCCGGACCGAAGCGGGTGATGCGGTCGAGCCGCTGGTCCGCCGCGACGATGGCGCCCCCCGCCGTGGGCCAGGCTCCCGCGAGCGCCCGGAATTCGCCCGGCCCCTCTCCCGGGCCCCCGATGGTCTGGAGGTGGGTGCCGCTCCCGTCGAAGATGCGAATCTCGTCCATCTGCGCATCGGCGACGATCAGATTGCCCGCCCCGTCGACCGCGACCGAGGCAATGCGCCCGAAGAGCACTTCCGCGGGGCCGTCGATGGCGCCGATGGAGAGGACCGGTTCAGGTGCGATGGTAGCGTAGATGGCACCGCCGGACGGGTTGGTGACGATGGCGACGCCCGCCGAGTCGGTGAATTGGGCCGGGGAAGGAATGCGTTCGCCGCCGTCTCCGCAGGCGCCAAGGAGCAACAGTACACTGCATGACCACGCGGCGGGCGTGTGCCGGGGTCTCCTGGCGCGGGCCAATCGCTCTCGATTCATTACTGGTTCCCTTGCTGTACCACGAAATCCTTCGTAGACAAGGGTAGTCGACAATACGTCGGACGTCAACGGTTCTCAGCCGCCAGGGATGAGGTGCGCCTTCACTTCATGCGCTCACCCGCGTCGACCATCTCGTCCTTCAGGAACCGACCGAAGAAGTCCAGCATGTCGAGCAGCAACTGGCGCCGGTTGGCCTTGCCGCGGACATAGTAGTTCTCGTTCGGGTAGGTCGTGTACTCGAAGGGCTTGTAGTGGTTCTCGAGCGCCCGCGCGAAGATCTCGGACTGGTCGGAGCCGGGGTACCGTCCCTCGCCGTGCACCAGGAAGATCGGTGTGGACACCTTGTCGATCTCGTAGATCGCCGAGCTGTTGCGCCACACGTCCTGGCTCGTTTCGAAGGGGCCGAGTTCGTGCTCGAGGAGCTGGACGTGCCGCAGTTCGTTCTCGCTGCGGTAGAAGTGTACCCAGTCCGAGTAGCCCGAGCCGGGGACGATCGCGCGGAAGGCGTCCGGGGCGAAGGCCGCGGCGTACATTCCCATGATGCCGCCGTAGCTGGTACCGGTGAGGCCGATCCGGTCGGGGTCGATCCCGGGCTGCGCCTTCAGGAAGTCGGCGCCCGCGAGCACGTCTTCGAGGTCGCAGTGGCCCCAGCAGCCGTTGTTCGCGTCGGCGAAGTCCTTCCCGTAGCCTGAACTGCCCCGGATGTTGGGCAGCAGCACCGCGTATCCGCGCTGCGCGAAGAACTGCACGTGCTGCTGGAAGGTGTCGTTGAACTGCGAGGTGGGGCCGCCGTGGATCCACAGAATGCCGGGTGCGCGTCCGCCGGCGGGGACTCCCACCGGGCGGTACAGGTAGGCCGGGATCGAGTATCCGTCGGTGCTGGGGTAGTGGACCTTCTCCGGCAGGACCAGACGGTCGGCAAGGTTCCCGGCGGGCATGGAGAAGGTGAGCTGGCGGCTCTCGCCGCTCTCCACGGAGACCACGTGCAGATCCTGCGGAGTGACCAGATCGGCCTTCAGGTAGGCGATCGAGCGGCTGTCGGGCGACCACGAGGGACTCGACGCCACCCCGCCGTCGGGTGAGGCCAGCACGCGGAGCTTGCCGCCGCCGGAGGAGACCACGCGCAGGTCGTGGTGACCGTTGTGGTTCTCGATGTAGGCGATCGAGCGGCCGTCGGGCGACCAGACCGCGCCGCCCTGGTCGGCGTCCGCGGCCGCAACCGGACGGGGCTCACCGCCCTCGATCGGTGCGATCCAGTAGTTGATCCAGCCGCTGCGATGAGAGCGGAAGAGAACCTGGCCGCCATCGGGCGAGACCTGCGGATAGCCGAAGGTGCTGCCGGCGCCGTAGTCGAAGAAATCCCGGTCCCGAAGCACGGTGCGCGCGCCCGATCCGTCCGGAGTGACCGCGATCACGTCGTGATCCTCCCAGGCGTCGTCGAGGCGCACGTACAGGATGCGCCGGGAGTCCGGGGTCCAGGTGGGGAAGACCTCGTAATTCTTCTCGCTGCTGATGCGCCCGACGCGCCGGGTTGCGACATCGACCGTCCAGATGTCGTAGTTGCCGTAGCGGTCGCCGGCGAAGGCGATCGAGCGCTCGTCGGGCGACCAGGTCATCGAGTTGATTCGCCCTCCCAGGTTTGTCAGCCGGATCTCGCTGCCGTCGCGGGTGGACCAGATCCAGATCTCCGGCGAGCCGCCCTTGTCCGACACGTACGAGATCCAGTTGCCCTGCGGTGACCAGCCGGGCATCTGGGAGGCCAGGAAGTGGCCCGAGCTGCCCATGTCGATCGGGACGCGGGTAGGAAATCCGCCATCCGGCGAGAGCGTGACCAGCCCGCCGGAGAGCGAGGACTGGAAGAGGATCGACGTGCCGTCGGGCGACCAGGCGGGCGAGCCGGAGACGACCGACTCGATGGCAAGCAACTGGTCGATGGTGAGGACATCGGCCTCCTGGGCGCCGGCCTGAGCGGGGATGCCCGCGGCCGCGGCGGCCGCGAGGATGAGGGCCGACGCGAGGTTCGTGGCGGGTCGCTGGCGGAGGACCACCTTCGGGTTCCGATAGCTGGTCATGGCTTACTCCATGTGGCGTTGCCGGCTGCGGCCAGGTCGTGGAGGGTCACCCGCCTACTCTGCGTGGAGCGCCAGAAAGCGGGCCGGTGTGATGATCGGTATCCCATGGAACGGCGACATGGCGAGCAGGTCGCCGTCTCCCGTCACCAGATGATCGGCGCGACCCATGAGGGCCGTCTCCAGAATCTTGTCGTCGGTGGGGTCACGACAGCCGAGCCTGGCACCGGCGATCGGCACCCATTCCGCAACCGCGGCCAGCAGCGCGACGAAGGCTGCCCGGGATTCCTTGCCCACGTAGCGGTCGAACTTCAAGCCGAGGATCCGACGGCGAAGCTCGGCGAACGTCTCGTCGCTGAAGAGAAGGACCCCGTTGTCCGCCCTGACCAGATCGACGACCCTGCGAGGTGGACCGGTCCGGGTGAGGGCGGCGCTGATCAGGACGTTGGTATCTAGTACGACCCTGTCAGCTCTCATCGGAGAGCAGGGACTCCAACGCCGCTGGCGTCAGGCCGTTGGCGGCTGCCTCCCGGCTCATGGCGTCCATAGCAGCCGCCAACCGGTCCCAGGCAGTCCCGCGCAGTCGTTCGAACTGCTCCACCGACAGCATCACGCCCACCGGCGTGCCGTTCCGGGTGACCCGCACGGGTCCCTGCTGGGCGGACCGAAGCAGTTGGCCGAACCGGTTCTTGGCCTCTTTGGCAGTGATTTCTCGCATGGGGCATAATAGCTATTATGGTCCTGATGGTCAAATCGACCTTGGTGCCAGGCTCCATGCCTTGTTGACTTACACCTGCGTCAGCCAGCCGTACGGGTCTTCCGCCCGCTGCTTGACGATGTCCATGAAGCGCCGCTGGATCTGCAGCGTAACCTCGCCCGCCTTGCCGGACCCGACCGGGATGCGGTCGACGCTCGTGATGGGGGTCACCTCGGTGGCGGTGCCCGAGAAGAAGAGTTCGTCGCAGGTGTAGAGGGTTTCGCGGGCGACGAGTTGCTCGCTCGCCGGGATGCCCATCTCGGCCGCGAGCTTGAGCACCGTGTCGCGGGTGATGCCCTGGAGGGAGGTGCCGTCGAGAATGGGTGTGATGAGCTGGCCGTCCACCACCAGGAACAGGTTCTGCCCGCTGCCCTCGCTCACCAGCCCGTTGGGGCCGAGCGCGATGGCATCCGCGTAACCGTCCGCGTGCGCCTCCATCTTCATGAGCATGGCGGCGTTGTAGTGGCCGGCCGCCTTTGCGCGCATCGGGAAGGTGTTGGGCTCGGCGCGCTGCCAGGACGAGACCTTCACTCCCACGCCCTTCTCCAGAGCTCCCGCGCCCAGGTAGGTGTCCAGCGGCCAGCAGGCCACGTACGACTCGATGGGGCTCGCGCGGGGATCGAGCGCCGCGGCGCCGTATCCGCGTATCACCATGGGACGGATGTAGCAGCTGCCCAGGCCGTTCTTCGCCACCGCGTCGACGCAGGCCCGCGCGTACTCCTCCCGCGAGTATTCCGGCGCCATGCGATACACGATGCAGGAGTTGTAGAGCCTGCGGATGTGCGCGCCCAGGCGGAAAATGGCCCGCCGTCCCCCGGACTCGTAGCAGCGGATGCCCTCGAACAGGGACACGCCGAACTGTACGGCCAGCGAGAGCAGATGCACCCGGGCGTCCTGCCAGCGGATGAACGTTCCGTCCTTCCAGATGAATTCGGATTCCTGTAGCTCAAGGGCCATCGGGTTTCTCGGTCTTGGGGATCAGGTTGGCCTCGGTGTCGTCATACCAGGGCGCGGATCCATCCCCCGTCAACCGGGATGGAGGTGCCGGTGATGTAACTCGCGCGCTCGGAAGCGAGAAAGGTAACCAACGCTGCAAATTCCGCAGGGGCGCCCACGCGTCCCGCGGGGATCTCGCTGGCCCAGCGGTCGAACGCAGCCTCCCGGTCGATGCCCTCGCGCGCGGCGATCTGGCCGGCCAGCCAGTCCAGGCGGGCGGTGCGGGTGTAGCCGGGCATCACGTTGTTCACGGTGACGCCGTCGCGCGCCACCTCGTTGGCCAGGGTGCGGGCGAAGCCGGTCACCGCGGCGCGCACGCTGTTGGAGAGAATGAGCCCGTCGACCGGCTGCTTCACCGCAATCGAGGTGACGTTGACGATCCGGCCCCAGGCTCGCTCGCGCATGCCCGGAAGGACGACGCGGGTCAGGTTGAGCACGCTCTCCAGGTTCTGGGCGACGGCGGTGCGCCACGCTTCCGGACTATGCGCCTCGAAGGGGCCGGAGGGAGGGCCGCCAGTGTTGGTGACCAGGATGTCGACCTGTCCGAAGGCCTCGACGGCGGTGTCGGTGACGCGCCGCACGCCCTCCGGGTCGGTGAGGTCGGCGGCCACGGCCACGGGCCGGGAGCCGGTGTCGCGTGCGATGCGGTTGCGTGTACGGTTCAGGTCGTCTTCACCCCGGGCGCACATTACCAGCCGCGCCCCCTCGCGCGCGAACTCCTCCGCCACCGCGCGTCCCAGCCCGCGGCTTGAGGCCGCCACCAGCGCGACCTTGCCGGTCAGCCCGAGGTCCATGTCACCTCACGCGACGGGGTGATTCATCTCAGGTACGCGTCGGTCCCGTCCAGCCAGTCCTGCCGGGGCGGGCAGAAGACATCCACGTCCAGGGTGTCTTCGAGCGCGACCGCCTTGTGCGGCACCCACGAGGGAATGTGCAGCACCTCTCCGGCGCGCACGACCACTTCCTCGCTCTCATCCTCCCCGATCCAGAAATGCAATGCGCCCTCGAGCACATAGGTGAGCTGCTCGTTGTCGTGCGAGTGCAGCGGCACCACGGAGCCCTTGTCGAGATAGATGTGCGCGAGCATCATGCGCTCGCCCGTCACCAGGCGCCGTCCGAGTCCTTCCTTGACCTGTTCGATCGGCATGTCGTCCCAGCGGAAGTGGCGTACGCTCTGTTCGGAGCTCATTGGGTTTCCTCGGCAGTGGGTTGCATGAACGCTGTAGTGGACCGGATCACGACCGGCAGATGGGCCGGGCGAACCCTCTCAATACCGTAACCGCGGGACTTCGGCAAGTAGCGGAGGTCGATGGTGCCGAGGGCGGTGCCCGGTCCGTTGGCGCGGAGAGCTCGGGGCCCTCACCGCAGGTAGCTGTCAGTGCCGTCCAGCCAGTCCTGGCGCGGCGGGCAGAAGACGTCCGTCACAAGCGTGTCCTCGAGCGCGAGCGCACTGTGCGGCAGTCCGGACGGGATGTAGAGAACTTCGCCGGCGCGAACGATCACCTCCTCGCCCTCGTCATCGCCGAGCCGGAGCCTGAGCGCGCCATCCAGCACATGGGCGATCTGCTCGTTGTCGTGCTCGTGCAGCGGGACGACGGTGCCCCTGACCATGTACCAGTGCGCGAGCATCATGCGCTCGCCGGTCACCACGCGCCTTCCCAGACCTTCCTTCACCTCTTCCATTGGCATATCGTCCCAGCGGAAATGACGGGCGCGCCGTTCGGGGCTCATTGGTTCTCCTTGTGATGGCTGGGGGAGTGCCGGCGATCGTCCGGACGAACCACCTCAATACCGTAGCCGGCCGCATCCGGCAAGTGGCGCGGACACGGCTGCCCCGATGAAGGAGGAGGCAAGGTGACCGAGGCGAATTCGGAGGCCCGGGAGTCGCGGCGGCGGCGACCGTGGCTGCTGGCGCTCGTGGCGGTGGCGGTGGTTGTGCTGCTGGTGTTTGCGGGAAGGCAGCTGGCCGGGGTCATCCCCGCGCTCGCGGAGCGCATCGAGGAGATGGGGGTGTGGGGTCCGGTGGTCTTCGTGTGCGCCTACGCCGCTGCGACGGTGGCCTTTGCGCCGGGATCGATTCTGACCTTGGCCGCGGGAGCGATCTTCGGCATCGGGCGCGGAACGGTGATCGTGTTCGTCGGGGCCACGACGGGTGCCGCGCTCGCCTTTCTGGTGGCGCGCTACCTGGCCCGGTCCGCCATCGAGAACAAGGTGGCCGACTATCCGCGTTTCGCCGCCATCGACCGCGCCATCGGCGAACAGGGGCGCAAGATCGTCGTCCTCCTGCGGCTGTCGCCGGTCTTTCCCTTCAACCTGCTCAACTATGCCCTGGGCCTGACCAGGGTGCGCTTCGTGGACTACCTGATCGCGTCGCTGGGGATGATACCGGGGACGCTGCTGTACGTGTACTACGGCCAGGTGATCGGCGACGTGGCGGCGCTGGCGAGCGGGGTGCAGGTGGCGCGGGGTGCCGGCTACTACACGGTGCTCGGGGTCGGGCTGGCGGCGACCATCGTGGTCACCACCCTGGTCACGCGCATCGCGCGACGCGCGCTGAAAGAGATCACGGGGGACTGACCACTATGAGACCAACAGGAACGGAGCGATAGATCGTGTCGGCAGACAGAGTCGTGATTCTTCCCGACGACGTGCACAACCGCGAACTGGTGAGCCATGTGCACCCGTCCGACTGGCGCAACCCCGAACCCCGCGACCGCTACCACCTGGTCGTGGTAGGGGCGGGGACGGGGGGGCTGGTGAGCGCCGCCATCGGCGCGGGGCTGGGCGCAAAGGTCGCCATGGTGGAGCGGCACCTCATGGGCGGCGACTGCCTCAACTTCGGGTGCGTTCCCTCAAAGGCGGTGATCAGCTCGGCCCGGCGGGTGCATGCGGCGAGCGCGGCCTCCGCCAACGGCCGCCCCGGATCGGCGGCCGGCCGGGGGACGGATCACGGCCCGGCGGGCGAGTTCACCGCCGCGATGGAGCGCATGCGGCGGCTGCGCGCCCGCATCAGCCCGGTCGACGGGGCATCGCGGTTCGCCGGGCTGGGGGTGGACGTCTTCCTCGGCCACGGCGAGTTCGTGGGCCCGGACCGGCTGCGCGTCAACGGGGACGAACTGCACTTCCGCCGCGCCGTCATCGCAACGGGCGCCCGCGCGGCGCTCCTCCCGGTGCCGGGACTCGAGGGCCCGAACGTCTACACCAACGAGACCATCTTCTCGCTCACCGAGCTGCCGCCGCGCGTGATCGTGATCGGTGCCGGTCCCATCGGCGTGGAGCTCTCGCAGACCTTCGCGCGCTTCGGCAGCGAGGTCACCGTGGTGCACGCAGACCCGCATCCGTTGCCGCGCGACGACCGGGACGCTGCCGCCATCGTCACCCGCGCCATCGAGGCCGACGGCGTGCGCGTTCTGAATTCGGCGGCCGTGCTCGGAGCGCGCCGCGAGGACGGCGCCACCGTGCTGGCGGTGGAGCACGGCGGACATCAGGAGGAACTCGCAGCCGAGGCGGTGCTGGTGGCCGCCGGCCGTGCACCCAACGTCGACGGGATGGGCCTCCAGGCCGCCGGCGTGGCATGCGACCGCACCGGCATCCAGGTCGACGATCAGCTGCGCACGACGGCGAAGGGCATCTACGCGGTGGGCGACGTGGCGTCGAAGCACCAGTTCACCCATGCGGCCGACCACCAGGCACGCATCGCCGTGCAGAATGCGCTCTTCTTCGGCCGCGGCCGGGCGAGCCGCCTGGTGATCCCGTGGGCGACCTACACGGACCCGGAGGTCGCCCATGTAGGCCTCCATCGAGACGAGGCCATCGCCGCGCGCCACGACGTCGAGACCATCACCATCCACTTCGACGACATCGACCGCGCCATCCTCGAGGGTGAGGAAGATGGCTTCTTCCGCGTCCATCTGAAGAAGGGCAGCGACCGCATCCTCGGCGCGACGCTCGTGTGCGCGCAGGCGGGGGACATGATCGGCGAGGTCACGCTGGCGATGACGGCCGGCCTCGGCCTGGGCAAGCTCGGGAGCACCATCCACCCCTATCCCACGCGCAGCGACGTCTTTGCGCGCGCGGCGAACGCCTGGCGCAAGCAGAAGCTGACGCCCACCGCCCAGAAGGTGTTCCGGGCCTTCTTCCGCGTGTTCAAGTAAACGCCACCATGACCGGCACGCACCCTCCCGGCGGCGCGGCTGCCGTGCGCGTCTCCGCCCCCGCCACCATCGGCAACATCGCGTGCGGGTTCGATGTCTTCGGCATGGCCGTCGCGCGGCCGTCCGACGCGGTGGTGGCGCGCGCAACGCGGGAGCCCGGGGTCATCATCGAGCGCATCACGGGCGACGAGCGACGCATTCCGGTGGACCCTGCCCGCAACAGTGCCGGGGCGGCCGCCCGCGCGGTGCTGGGGTTGGCACGAGCCGGCGCAACGGCCGAGGCCTCGGACTCCGGGAACGCCGCAGCCGGAGTCGCCATCGAGCTTCACAAAGGCATTCCGCTCGCCGGAGGCATGGGCGGCAGCGCCTCCAGCGCGGTGGCGGGCGCGGTGGCGGCGGATCGCGCGATCGGGGCTGGCCTTTCCCGCGGGCAGCTGCTCCAGTGTGCGCTGGCCGGCGAGCTCGCGGGTTCCGGATCGCCAGCCGCCGACAACGTCGCGCCCGCCCTCTATGGAGGGATCGTGCTCGTCCTGCCCGGGAGGTCGCTGCAGGTCGTGGAGCTTCCCGTCCCACCGGAACTCTGGGCGGTGGTGGTGCGCCCGCACCTGGAGACCCGCACGGAGGACGCCCGCCGCGTGCTCGGCGAACACGTGCCGCTCAAGGCCGCGGTCACGCAGTGGGCCAACACCGCGGCCTTCACCGCCGGGCTCTACGCCTCCGACTGGGACCTTCTCGCGCGTTCGATCAGGGATGTCGTGGCGGAGCCGTTGCGCGCCGGCCGCATCCCGGGTTTCGCCCAGGCCAGGGAAGCGGCGCTGGCTCGCGGCGCCCTCGGTTTCTCCCTGTCCGGGTCCGGGCCCTCGGTCTTCGCGCTGTGCCGGGGCGGCGACGCCGCCGAACACGTCGCCGAGGCCATCCGCCGGGCCTTCGGCGAGACCGCGGCGCTTGATTGCCAGGCCTGGGCCTCCCCCGTCAACCGGCATGGGGTGCGCGTCGAGGACGTCTCACCGGAGGAAGATTGAAGCTCGTCAGCACGTCGGGCCAGGCCGCGCCGGTCTCCTTCGGCGAAGCGCTGTTCCGGGGACTCGCTCCCGACGGCGGGCTCTTCATGCCGGAAAGGCTCTCGCCCCTTGCCGCGAGCGAGATCGATGCGCTGAAGGGCGCAGGCGCGATCCGCTGCGGGCTCGCCGTGGCGCGTCATCTTCTCGGCGATGAACTGGAGGATGAAGTGCTGGAGTCCGCGGTGCGCGACGCGCTCGGCTTTCCGTTGCCGCTGGTTCCGCTGGGCCCGCGCACGCATGTGCTGGAGCTGTTCCAGGGCCCCACGCTCGCATTCAAGGATGTGGGCGCGCGCTTCATGGGCTGTCTGATGTCGAGATTGCAGCGCTCCGGCCCTCCCCTGACGGTCATGGTGGCGACTTCGGGCGACACGGGCGGGGCGGTCGCGCACGCCTTCCTGGGTCTGCCGCGGACGCGCGTGGTGGTGCTGTTCCCGGAAGGACAGGTGAGCGAGCGGCAGCAGCGGCAGTTCACGACGCTGGGCGACCAGGTGCTCGCGGTGGCGGTGGCGGGCGCGTTCGACGACTGTCAGCGGCTCGTCAAGGCGATGTTCCGCGATCCGGATGCGCGGGAGGCCCTCGCGCTGACGTCCGCGAATTCGATCAATATCGGACGCCTGCTGCCGCAGATCTTCTACTACTTCCACGCGTGGGCGCAGCTGAGCCGGCCCGAGCCGCTGGTCTTCTCGGTGCCGTCGGGCAACTTCGGCAACCTGGCGGCCGGGCTCATGGCCCGGGAACTCGGCCTACCCGTCGCGGGATTCGTCACGGGCACCAACGCCAACGACGTTGTGCCCGAGTACCTGCGCACGGGCTGCTACGAGCCGCGGGCGTCGGTCCGCACGCTATCCAGCGCGATGGATGTCGGGGCGCCGTCGAATCTGGCGCGCATCCTCGCGCTGTTCGATGGCGACCTGATGCGCCTGCGGGGGTGTTTGTCGGGCTCGGCCTGGAGCGACGCCGATACGCGGGAGGCGATGAGACGGGTTTTCGACGAGCATGGGTACATCCTGGATCCGCATACCGCCGTGGGATGGCTGGCGTTGGAAGAGGCCCTCGCCGACAATTCGGACGCCCACGGCGTGGTGCTGGCCACGGCTCATCCGGCCAAGTTCGAGGACATCGTGGAGGAGGCCATCGGGCGGCCCGTACCCGTGCCGGAGCAACTGGCGGCGGGAGAGAAGAAGCCCTCGCGCTTCACGCGGATTCCCCCCAACTTGGCGGAGTTGCAGCGCGTCGTAATGAGTTGGGCGGGCCGGTAGCCGGGCCGCTCCACCGCGCGTGTTCCCGGCAGCGTCCGGTCCGAATGAGTCCCTCTTTCCCTGAGACGAGGACATCGCCGATGAAGAAGAAGGGAATGATCGCGCTCGCCGTACTCTTCTACCTCTTTGTCGGTCTGAGCGGCTTCTTCCGTTTCCCTGCGGCCTTCGGCTACAGCCGGACGACAACGGTATACTACGATCCTGGCGAGGCTCGGGAGCGCACGGAGGCGATCAGGTGCCGCGGGCTCCCGGTCATCGTCAGCTACTGCACGGGGACCATCGAAGCGCCCCGTGACGAAGCCCCGCCGACCCCGGGGACGCCGGGCCTATGACGGTGAGTTCCGGCGCACGACCGCGTATACGATCCACGCGGGGACGCTGAGCACGATGGCGTAGATCGCGATCGCGATCGGGCCCAGCAGACCGGCGAAGAGCGCCGCGAACGAGGTGATGGGCGCGAGGATCGCGAAGGTCTTCCAGGCCGCGCGTGTGGATCCTGTCCGCCAGATCCCCCGGAAGGCCAGCGCGAGCGGCAGCCCGCACGGGGCGGTGACCGCAAGCGACATCAGCGCGACGGGGAGCATGAACAGCGTCTCGGGCGTGAGCGGAGGGGTCACCCCGCGGGCGAGCGACACCGCCACGATCCCTGCGGGCAGCCACGCGAGGGACAGCAGCCAGAACTTTCCTGCCGAACCGAACGGCTGGTCGGTCATGATGGTCTCCGGACAGGGTTGCGCGAGGCCGGGATCGGGTGTCGCCGGGAGGAGTCGGGCTGAGCGCGCGACGTTCCGCAGTTGCGCAGTCTCAGTCCTGCCAGTCCGTCCACGGTTCTCGCGACCGCAGGACGCGAATGCCCTCGTCCACCACCGTCTGCGCGAAGACGACCCGGTCGGCGGAGTCCACCAGCATGGCCGGGAAGCCGCTCGCGCGAGCGTTGGAGGAGGCTGCTACCTCGCGCGCGGGACCCAAGTTCCCGTCCACCGTGATGCCTCGCACGAACAGGCGCTCGTCTTCCAGCCAGCCGACCAGCGCCGTTCCCGGCTCGGGCATCACGGTCGCGACGCGCCCCACCGGGTTGCCCAGGTCGATGGTGACAGGCGGTGCGAAGCTCGCGCCCGCGTCGCTGGAGAAGGCCGCCCGCACCCGGGGCGTGTTGCCGGCGCCGGTGAACCACGCCACCACGACCTCATCGCCCGCGGCCGCCACGGAAGGGCCGTTCACCGGGCAGCCCGGGATCACCCAGCCGTCGTCGTGCACGGGGACGCCGCCCGTCCACTTCCCGTCCACGAAACGGCCCACGGAGATGTCGCGCACCTCCTCCTCGGTACGGTCGCGGTAGACGACCACCGGCCCTTCGGAGGTCATCGCCGCGTCGGTCTGGCAACAATCGCAGATACGGTCGTCCAGTTCGACCTCGGCGGTCCTGGTCCCGTCCGCGCCGGCCGTGCGGTACCGCAGCGTCATGCGGGGGCTGGCCGCTCGCGAACCGTCGGCCTCGAAGAAGCGCCGGCCGTCCAGCCAGACCATCCCCGCCTCCCCATGCCCGAGCCCGAACACCGACACGAACCCGTGCTCGGAGGGGGTGCCGTCCTCGTGCGGCGTCCACGGCTCGCTCCACGAGTGCCCGCCGTTCTCCGAGAAGGAGACCCGCACCCCGTAGTCGTAGGTGGCCGGACCGCCCCGCTGGAGCCAGTGCGCCGCCAGCCGCCCGTCGCCCACGGGCCACACCACCGGGAAGTCCGCCCAGTTCACGAAGAAGGTCGCGCCCCCGCCCGAGCGGGTCACCTCGAAGGGCTTGCCCAGGGTGCCGTCCTCGTACGGCGCTCCCTTCAGCGCCCACACTTCCTCGCCCTCCACCATGTGCGGCTCGAGCCAGCTCAACACAACCGCATCGCCGTGGCGCTCAAGCGACGGGAAGCGCGCTCCGGGCGCCGCCTCAACGGCCACTTCCTCCAGGGCGAGCTCGGTGACGGTGGATTCCGGCGCTGCGCAGCCTGCGACAACAGCCACCGACACGACGCACGCAAGCTGAAAGCTTCGCCGCCTCTTGCCGGGGGAGAACGAAAGACACGTTGGGGGCAAGGCCCACTCCTTGAAGGAGACTCGTTGCGTGTTCGGCATCAACGTCAAAGATGTCGAGACCGACCGGATGTCGAAAGGGATTGCAGACGCAGCCGCGCATGGAGCGCTACGACGCGCGGTCGCTGCAACTGCTGCCGAGTCTCCGGCCTGTTGCACGTGGGACATCGGCAGCGGAGTATTACAGGAGTATTACAGAGTGCGGTTGCCGAGAGGGAGCCCTGCTCGATCCCATCCCGCCCCCGGAGGAGGATGACCGCATGACCCGTCCCATTCGTACCCCCATTCCGATTGCGGCCACTTTCGTCCTGACCCTCGGCGCCTGTGCCGACACAGCCGAACAGACTCCCGCCATGGACCCCGCCACCAGCCAGGTAGCCGACGGAGTCTTCTGGTACAACGCGGGCACGCACAACGCGTTCTTCGTCGACACCGACGACGGCGTGGTGGCGGTCGACCCCATCTCGATGGAGGCGGCCGCCGGCCTCGCGGGCGCCATTCGCGGCGCGGTCCCGGACAAGCCGCTCGCGGCCATCGTCTACAGCCACAGCGACGCCGACCACGCCACCGGGGCACCCGCGCTCCTGGCCGAGTTCGGCGACGACGTCCCGATCATCGCCCAGGAGAACGCGCTGCCCATCATCCTGGAGCGCGCCGATCCCGATCTGCCGCCTCCGGACCTGACCTTCTCCGACGAGATGACGCTCCGCTTCGGCGGCCGTGCCATCGAACTCCACTATCTGGGGCGGAGCCACAGCGACAACCTGATCGTGACGTTTCTCCCCGAGGAGCGCATCGCCTTCGCGGTGGACTTCGTCAGCAACGACCGAGTCGGGTTCCGTGACCTCCCGGGCTGGTATTTCGACGAGTTCTACGTGGCGCTGGACCTGCTGATGGAAATCCCCTTCGAGACCATGGTCTTCGGGCACGGAACCGTGGGGGACCGGGGCACCATCGAGCGTCAACTCGCCTACTACGCGGACCTGCGGGACGCCGTCCAGGCAGCGCTCGACGACGGCCTGTCCGAAGAGGAAGCCATGGCCCAGGTGCGCCTGGACGACTACGCCCACTGGGGTCAGTACGAGGAGTGGTTCCCGCTGAACGTCGGCGCCGTCTACCGCTGGCTGGCTTCGAGCTGAGCCCCCCTACACCCGCACCGCCAGCCCGTCGTGGAGGGCGGTGCGGTAGGCCTTGAGAGCGGGCACGAAGCCCATCAGGAATCCGGCCGTCACCACGGCGCCGAGGAAGAGCAACTCGATCGAGCCGGGTGGCCGGATCGGGATGAAGAGCCCCACCTGCGCCTCGACGATGGGCTGCCCGGCTGAGAGCAGCACGTACACCAGCGCCAGTCCGCCGATCGCCCCCGCCGCGGCCAGGCACACCGATTCGAGCACCAGCAGCGAGACGATCCGGTTGGGTCCGGCTCCGACGGCCCGCAGGATCGCCATCTCGCGCCTGCGCTCGTTGAGCGACGTGTAGAGCGACACCAGCATGCCCAGCAGTCCCACCAGCACGACGAAGATCGTCACCACCCGGAGTCCGGTCTCGGCGTAGCCGATCCCCTGCCACATCTCGTTCAATGCCAGCCCCGGGATGACAGCCATCATCGGCTCGCCCTCGTAGTCGTTGACCTCGCGCTGCAGCCGGAGCACGTCCCTCCGGTTCGTCGCCCCCACGAAGAACGACGTCACCTGGGTGATCTCTATCTCACCCATCGCGAGCACTTCCTCGCGCGTCTGCTCTTCGCCCGGCATGGGCGGCGCGCCGTCCTCCCATCCGAAGTGGATGGCCTCGATGCCCTCCAGGGTGACGTAGACCGCGCGGTCGACCGGGGTGAAGGTCTTGTCGAGGATGCCCACGACCGTGAACGGCATCTGGTCGTGGTTCAGGAAGCCCACCTCACCGATCCCGTGGGTCACCGCGACCTCGTCGCCGAGCTCGTAGCCCAGTTCGCTCGCCACATCCGCGCCCAGGGTTACATCGAACACCCCGGAGCCGGGCCGGCCTTGGGCCAGCGCGATGGCCTGCCCCCCGCGATACCGGTAGTGGCGGTAGAAGTCCTCGTTGGTGCCGATGACCCGGAATCCCCTGTGGCTGTCGCCCAGGCCGTAGGGGATGGTCCACTCGATGGCGGGATGCTCGGCCCACTCGCGGTAGGTGTCCCAGGTGAGGTTGTTGGTCGGCGATCCCATGCCGAAGACCGAATACAGCAGCAGTTGAATCGTGCCGCCCTTGGTACCCACGATCAGATCGGTCTGGCTGATGGTGTTGGAAAAGCTCTCGCGCATGCCCACGCGCACGTTCTCGACGCCGATCAGGAGGGCGACGCTGAGCGCGATGGAGCCCACCGTGAGCGAGGTGCTGAAGGCGCGGTTGCGGAGCGACTTGAGTGCGAGGTCGAAAACCAGCATCAGAGCACCGCCCTGTTGATGTCGGGGAGGGAGATCGTGCGGGAGAACATGCCCTCCAGCGTGCGGTCGTGGCTCACGAACACCAGCGTGGCGCCGGCGCGCTCGCACTCCTGGAAGAGCAGTTCGAGGAAGGCCTCACGGCGGTCGAAATCCAGGGAGGAGGTGGGTTCGTCGGCGACGATGAGCTCCGGGGCGCCGATGAGCGCCCGGCAGGCGGCCACGCGCTGCTGCTGACCCACCGATAGCTCCGTAACCGGCTTCTTCAGCAGATCGCCGATCTGGAGATGATCGGCCAGCAGCGCGGCGGTCTCCTTGACTCCAGCGCCGTCCAGCCGGGCCCGGCGTGCGGGGTCCATCCGCGCGGGGAGCGCGATGTTGTCGAGCACCGACAGGTAGGGGATGAGGTTGAACATCTGGAAGACATAGCCGATGTGCTCCGCCCGGAAGGCGTCCCGCTGTGCGCCCGAGAGTGAGGCGAGGTCCTCGCCCAGCACCCTGACCTCGCCCTCGTTCGCTTCCAGGACCCCCGCCAGCACCCCGAGCAGCGTGGTCTTGCCGCTGCCGCTGGGGCCGAACAGGAACGCGCGCTCGCCGCGTTCGAGAGTCAGCTCGGGGATGTCCAGCACCCAGGGACCTCCACCGTAGCGGAAGCGCAGACGCCGGAGATCGATCGCGAGGCTCATCTATTGGGGTCTCCCTGCGAACGTCGTCTCACCAAAAAAACGCGCGCCCTCGACTCAGGCGAGGGCGCGCTTGATGCAAGCAGCTGGCTGCATCCGCGGATCAGGAACCGTACGGATAGACGCGCTGGCCGGTGATGGTGAAGCCGACGTAGCCGTACACGCTCTCGGTCATTTCGATCTCGAGCACGCCCTCGACCCACACCGGGTTCCACCCGTCCATCGTCGCGCGCTTTCCTTCATCCATCTGGATGTAGACGAGCTGGTTAGGCGGCGGAGGCGGCGTGTGGATGCAGGCGCCGACGTAGGGCACGAGGAGGAATTCCGTCGCCGAAGACGCCCAGTCCTCGAGCGGCACCGTGAACCCGGGAATCTTGACGAGCTTGCCCGAAAGAGCGGCCAGCTCCTCGCCCGTCTCGCCGGTGCGGTAGTTGAGGCTGGCCAGAAGGCGCCAGCCCACCTCGGTGGGATCGTCGGCGGAAACAACGGAGGCTGCATCGACCGGGGGTTCCGCTACGGCCTCCGGGAGGCCGCCCGCGCCGGTAAGGGGCACCACAAACAGCATGGCGGCGGCAGCGGAGAGAAGCCTGCGGCTGGCGTCGATCATCGGAAAACTCCGGTTGTGAAAGTCCTCAGTTCGATCCCGGGGTGTCCTGCCGGTCTTCCTGGGAAACCGGCCGCGAGAGCGTGGGATACGTGATCCCCAACTGCTCAAGATACGTCTCGAAGCGGGTTTCGTCATAGTAGAACTGCTCGAGGAGCGGACGATACGCGTCCATGATCTCCTTGTTGAGATCGATGGGCGGAGGGTCGTCGGGGCCGATGAAGGGGATATACTCCACGGCCGCCGTCTGTTCCTCCCGGAAGTAGGTCCAGGCCTCGTCGACCAGCTCCGGCTGGGCGAAGAGCTGGAGCGCGGTGCGGGCCATCACGCGCGCGCCGGCCACCGCGCCCTTGTGCGCGATCGGGGTGGCCATCGCCATGGCGCTCGACCAGTGGTGGCCCGGAAGCCCCGGCACGTTGGACGGGAAGCGCAGGGTCACCGTGGGCACGTTCCACGAGATATCGCCGATATCGTCGGATCCGCCGCTCCGGCGCGGCCCCGGCTCACCCAGGGGCGACAGGGTGATCGGCATCCCCGACGGGACGCTTCCCACCGATTCCTGCACCGCGCTCGCGAAGTCGTGGTCGTCGTCGGTCCACTCCGGAAGCCCGACGTCCTCGATGTGTTCGTACATGGTCTCGGCCACGACCCTGTTGAAGTGCCTCGGCCAGGCGGTTCCGATGATCCGGTACGACATTTCGGTGTCGGTCATCATGGCCGCGCCTTCGGCGATGCGGATCGCGGTGTCGAAGTTGCGCTTGATGTCCTCGTAGTCCATCTCGCGGATGAAATACCATACCGAGGCGCTCGGCGGCACGACGTTCGGCTGATCGCCACCGTCGCTGATCACGTAGTGGGAGCGCTGGTCGGGCCGCAGATGCTCGCGCCGGAAGTTCCAGGCGACGTTCATCAGCTCGACCGCGTCCAGCGCGCTGCGGCCCCGCCAGGGAGCGCCGGCGCCGTGCGCCGCCTCGCCCGCGAAGGTGAACTCCACGGAGACGAGCCCCGTCCCGCCGCCCTGGCCCCAGCTCACCGACAGGTTGCTGCTCACGTGCGTGAAGAGGGTGATGTCGATGTCCTCGAGATAGCCGTCGCGCACGTACCAGGCCTTCGAGCCCAGCTGCTCCTCGGCGACCCCGGGCCAGAGCACGAGCGTGCCCTCGATGCCCTCGGCCTCCATGACGTCCTTGAGCGCGAGCGCCGCCACCACGTTTACGGCCTGTCCCGAGTTGTGGCCCTCGCCGTGGCCGGGGGCGCCGGGAATCAGCGGGTCGTGGTACGCCACGCCGGGCTTCTGGTTGGCCTTGGGGATGCCGTCGATGTCGGACCCGAAGGAGATGACCGGCCTGCCGCTTCCCCAGCGCGCGAACCAGGCGGTCGGAATTCCGGAGGGTGCGCGCTCGATGGTAAAGCCGTTCTCCTCCAGGATCCCCGTAACGTAGGCCGAGGTCTCGATCTCCTGCTGCCCCAGCTCGGAGAAGGAGAAGATCTTGTCCACCATGACCTGGGCCAGCTTGGCGCGCTCGAGTACGCCCTCTTCCACACGGGCCACGAGAGGCTCGAGTTCATCGTCGGAGAGGCTCTGCGCGGCCGACAGGACCGTGGGAGTGACTACCAAGGCGACCAGTATCGCTGTGATCGTTCGTGTGACCATTGACCCACCGCGAGAAGGAGACCGGAAGACAAGAGACGCCGCAACATAAGCGCGGGCGACCCGAGTCCGAAAGACTGTAGGCGGCCGTCTGACGGACGATCATGGCCCATGCGGGTGCGTCAACCCCTTGTCGCCCGAGTGATGCGGCGTGAGTCAGCCCGCGCCGGTCTCTCGTTGCTCGAAGGCGGCATCGAAAGCGGCGCTCGAAGGCGGAAAGTCCAGGGAACGCACGAAGGCGCAGGCTTCCTTCGCGCCGTGCTCGCGGTCCATGTCCATGTCTTCCCATTCGACGGAGAGCGGTCCGGCGTAGCCGATGCGGGCGAGGGCGCGCACGATGTCCTCAAAGGGCACCTTTCCGCGTCCGGGGGAGCGGAAGTCCCAGGAGCGGTTCCGGTGTCCGAAGGGCAGGTGCCCCCCGAAAACCCCGGAGGGCATCGGACGGTCGGCCCACCACACGTCCTTCACATGCATGTGGTAGATGCGGTCGGAGAAGCGGTGGATGAACTCAACCGCGTCGATGCCCTGATAGGCGAGATGGCTGGGGTCGTAGTTGAAGCCGAAGGCATCGCGGTTGTCGATGGCCTCCATTGTGCGCTCGGCGCTGGCGATGTCGAAGGCGATCTCGGTGGGATGCACCTCGAGCGCGAAACGGACGCCCGCTTCGTCGAAGGCGTCGAGGACGGGGTGCCAGCGAGAGGCGAAGTCGGCGAAGCCCGCGTCGATGACGGCTTCGGAGACGGGCGGAAACGGATACAGCAGGTGCCATATGGAGCTGCCGGTGAAGCCGTTCACGACCTCGACGCCCAGGTTGGCGGCGGCGCGCGCGGTGGCCTTCATCTCTGCGGCGGCGCGGGTGCGAACGCCTTCCGGGTCGCCGTCGCCCCACACGTGAGGCGGCAGGATGGCGCGGTGGCGGTCGTCGATCGGGTCGCACACGGCCTGGCCGACCAGGTGGTTGCTGATGGCCCACACCCCGAGGCCGTGGGCTTTCAGCAGCTCGCGGCGGGCGGCGCAGTAGCCGGCGTCGGCGGCGGCGCGCACCACGTCGAAGTGGTCGCCCCAGCAGGCGAGTTCGAGGCCGTCGTAGCCCCAGCCGCTCGCCTTCGCGGCCAGTTCGGCCAGCGGCATGTCGGCCCACTGGCCCGTGAAGAGGGTGACGGGCCGGGTCAAGCCAGCGCCTCGGTCCCGAACCGCTCGGCGGTCTTCAGGGTCTCTCGCACGTCGTCCCAGGTGGTCGTGTGGTTGAGGATGCACATTCGAAGCGCGAAACGCCGGGCGACAAGCGTCGACGACATGAACGCGCGATCCTCCCAGAAAACCCGGGAGAGTACTTTGCGGTTGATCGCGTCCAGGGATGCTTCATCGAGGCCGCCGCCTGCGGGGTTGACCCGGAAGCACACGATGCCCAGCGAGGCGCGCGTCATCCCTTCCAGGACCGGGCTCGCGCTGATGTAGTCCTCCGCCCGGCTGGCCAGCTCCATCCCCAGCGAAACCGCGCGCCGGAACGCAGCCATCCCGAAGGTCTGGACCGACATCCAGATCTTGAGCGCGCGAAACAGGCGACTGTGTTGCAGGCCACGGTCCGAGAAGTTCGGGTGGTTTGCACCCCACACCGAGTCCTGCAGCATGTCATGTGGAACGCGGAACGCATGTTCGAGGGTTTCCGCGTTCTTTACCAGAAGACAGCCTGCCTCGTACGGCTGGAAGAACCACTTGTGCGCATCGAGCCCGATCGAGTCAGCCCGCTCGATCCCCTTCAGCATCTTCCTGCCCTTCTCGGTAATGGCCGCGAATCCGCCGTACGCGGCATCGACGTGCATCCAGATGTTCTCGGCCTCGCAGTAGTCCGCCATCGGTTCGAGGGGGTCGATGGCACCCGTGCTGCCGGCGCCGGCATTCGCGCACACGGCGATGGGATGGAGGCCGGCGGCGCGGTCGCCGGCCACGGCGTCCGCCAGCGCCTCCATGTCAAGTCGAAAGTGGGCGTCGCTCGTCACCCGCCGCACGCACTCGGGCCGAACGCCGACGATCCTGGCCGCGCGGATCTGTGCGCTGTGGCTCTGGTCGCTCATGTATACGGCGGCGCGCTCCGGGTTTCCTGCCGCTTCGCGGGCGGCGACGAAGGCGTCGAGCGCGGCTGCCGAGCCACCGCTCGTCATGAGCCCTCCGGCGCTCCCGGGATATCCCAGCCACCGGCGCATCCAGTCGACTACGACCAGTTCGATCTGGCTGGGGCCGCTCGCGACCAGCCAACTGATGGTGTTGGCGTTGTAGCCCGCGGCGATGAAATCGGCCAGGACGCCGGGCCAGGTGGGTGATGACGGCACGAATCCGAAGCAGCGCGGGTGGTCCAGGCGCAACGTCAGGGGAAGGATGTCGCGCGTGGCTCGCCGGAGCACGTCCGCTGCCGGAGAGCCATGTTCGGGCGGCTCCACCATCAGGTGGTCGAGTCCCTGCTTGAATTCGCCGTCCCAGGCGCCTTCGGAAGGCAGATTTGCGATCCGCTCCACCAGGAGTTCGGCGGTCTCGCGGGCCAGCGCGAGCATCTCCGGCGGCTCCATCTGGAGATCGCCGGACGCGTTCGCGGTCGCGTGGGGGTGAGGTTGTGGGCTGCTTGATGTCATGATCGGGGTCGACTCCGAACCGGCCTGGAACGTTTTGGCCCTGGTTGGGCACGGCGAAATCGCGGAATCAGGGAGGCGTGTAGTCTGTCTCGATCCAGGCGCCCGCCTCCTGGCTCCGGATCGCGGCGTCGATGAAGTGGATCCCGCGGGCGCCGTCGCGGACGGTGGGGAAGTCGGGCTCGGGGGCCTTGTCGCCTCCCGTCGCCGGATCGTGGACCGTGGGACCGCCCCCGCAGTCCCGCCCCCGCACCGCCCTCGCCACTTCACCATAGAGGTTCGCGAACGCCTCCACGAAGCCCTCCGGGTGGCCGCCGGGCAGGCGGGTGGCGGCCGCGGCCATGGGCGCGCGGGTGCCGGCGGCGCGGTGCACCACCTCCACCGAGCCGTCCGGCCGCAGGAGGCGAAGGCGATTCGGCTCCTCCTGGTTCCAGTCGAGTCCGCCCTCGCTGCCGTAGACGCGCAGGCGCAGGTGGTTGCGCTCGCCGGTGGCGATCTGGGACGCCATCAGCACGCCACGGACCCCGCCGTCCAGCTCGAGCAGCACCACCGCGTCGTCGTGGGCGGTGCGGCCGGCCACCACGGTGCCCAGGTCGGCGAACAGGCGCTGCACCTCCAGGCCGGTCACGTAGCGCATCAGGTGGTGTGCGTGAGATCCGATGTCCCCCAGCACCGCGGACGGCCCCCCCCGCGCGGTGTCGGCGCGCCACTCCGCCTGCTTGTGTCCCTCCGCCTCGAGCAGCTCCGCGAGCCACCCCTGAGAATACTCCACCACGACCTTGCGCGCCTTGCCGACGGCGCCGCCCCGCACCCGCGCGCGCGCCTCCTTAACCAGTGGGTAGCCGGAGTAGTTGTAGGTCACCGCGAAGACGAGGCCGGTCGACGCGGCCATGCGGCACAGGTCGTCGGCCTCCTCCACGGTCACCGCCAACGGCTTGTCGCAGACGACGTGAATGCCCCGCTCCAGAAAAGCGCGCGCCATCGGATGGTGCAGGTGGTTGGGGGTGACGATCGCCACCGTGTGGATGCGCTCATCGGGCGGAAGTGTCGCCTCCGTCTCCACCATCTCCCGCCAGGACCCGTATACACGATCCGACGCAAGCCCCAGATGGGCGCCGGTGCCTCGCGATTGGTCCGCGTCCGCCGAGAATGCGCCCGCGCACAGCCGCCAATCGCCATCGAGGGCGGCGGCCATGCGGTGCACCGGACCGATGAAGGCGCCCGGTCCGCCTCCGACCATGCCGTAGCGGAGAATCAAGGCCGCCTCATGCGGCGTCGGCGATCCGCCGCGCCCGATATCCGCCTTCCCGTCGGGCGCGCGCCTGCAACACGCCGAAGATCACCATGAGGACGGCGCAAAGCGGCACCAGGTAACGGAAGGAGATGCGTCCCCCGAAGTTGTCCGCCGGACCGAGGATCGCCTGCGCATCCCCGGTGAGGCCTTCACCCGCCCCGGAGTCGATGATCTGCCGGAGCGCGTTGGCGGTGGCGGGGGAGGGCAGGGCGCCCGCCGCCTGGTATTCGTCCACCACCTCGACAGCCGCTGCGCGCGCGGCGCTCGCGTCCGGTCCCGGCACGGTCGCCAGCTCGCCCTCGGCGCGCTCGAACAGCGCCACCACCTCCGCCACCGGAAGCTGGTCGTGGGCGTACACGTCGGCGACGCGGCCCATCTGGGGCGCGGTCACCAGCCCGGTCGTCGCCATCCCCACCGCACCCATCAGCCCGAGCCCGAGCGCGCCGCTCTTCGGCACCCGCTCCGAGACCACGCCCAGCATGGTGGGCCAGATGTAGCAGATGCCCACGGCGAAGATCGTCGCGGTGAGGAACACCGCCGCCGTCCCGGACGCGTAACTGAAGGCGAGCAACCCGACGCCGGAGAGGGCCGCCGACACCAGCAGCAGGCCCGGCGGCGAGAGCCGGTGGACCACCGTCCCGGCCCGGTGGCGCAGCACCGCCATCAGCCCGTTGATCCATACCAGCACCAGGATGCCGGGAATGCCGCCCGCTTCCAGCACCGCCGGGACCCAGCGGGTGGGCCCGATCTCGATGGAAGCGGTCATCGTCATCGCGAACAGCATGAGCAGCATGAACGGCGTGGTGAGCGCGGCGCGGAACATCTCCCCTACCGACACGCCCGCCTGCACCCCTTCCGTGGGCGGGAACCGTTCCCGCAGCAGCATGTGGCCGTAGATCAGGGTCGGGATGACGATCAGCGCAATCTTTACCCGCCACTCCCCCAGGGCCTCCAGTCCCGCCGACGAAGCCGCCAGTTGATCGAGCCCGAACGCGGCCAGTCCGCCCAGCACGATCCCGCCGGGGAACCAGACGTGGAAGTTGTTCAGCTTGACGGTCTTGTCGCCGGGGTAGAGAGCCGCCACCAGGGGGTTGCACGCGGCTTCCACCAGCCCGTTCCCCATGGAGATGATCAGTGCGCCGGTGAAGAGGTACGCGAAGCTCCCCCCGAGCATCAGCGTAATTGTGCCGATGAGGTGCGCCGCGAACGCCGTGCGCAGCAGGGTTCGGAAGCCCAGGGTGTCGGCCAGCGGCGCGAAGACCACCTGGGAGAGCGCGAACCCCCACAGCGCGGCGCCTCCGATCCAGCCCACCTGCTCGTTGGTGAGCACGAACTCGTTCTTGAGGTCGAGCATGACGGCGCCCACGGTCGCGAACGCAACCGATGTCGCGATGAGGGCGACGCAACTGCCCCGGAAGAGGCGTCCGGCGTTGGCGGATGGTTGGTCGTCGGAACGGGCCATGGCGTGATTCAGGTTGAGGGGGCCGGTCAGGCGAGCCCGATGTGGCGGAGCACCTCGGGCGGCGGCGGATCCCATTGGGTAAGGGGGGTATTGCCGATGTACTGGAGGTCGTCCATGCCCTCGGCCGTGGTCCAGAAGGCGGTGAGGGTCAGGTAGCGCACCCGGTCGAAGAAGAGGGAAGCGGCCTCGAACGGCCCGCCTTCCGCCCGTTCGGGATCGCAGATATCGTCGCAGATGGCGCGCTGCTGCGCGGGTGCGAGATCGCGGAAGCGCACGCTTGCGGACGGGGCGCCGTTGCCGAAACGCGTGTGGGCTTCGCGGTCGAGCCACACCAGCCCGCCCCGCATCAGCACGCCGCCCTCCTGGAGGGCCTCGTAGGGCGCGCTCACCCACTCGTCGATGAAGTCGTGGGCGCCGACCTCGCTCGCGGAGGGAGAGCGGTCGTCGGCGGGCAGGATCACGTCGCACAGCGCGGCCAGCGATTCGAGTTCGTCGGACTCCAGTGTCCGCTCCCACGGCACCACGGGGGAGAGCAGGTCGGGATCCCAGAGGTCGCCGCGCGCGTTGGGGTTGGTGACCTGGCCGGGGGGCGCGCCGGCGGGGATGCCGGGAACTCCCGCGGATGCGCCTGCGGCCCCGGCTTCGTCGCCAGCTCCGGGACCGCACGATGCAAGACCGGGCGCGGCGGCGGCCAGCGCCATCACCTTGAGGGCGTGGCGGCGGTCCATTGCGAGGGTGCCGGTGGCCACGGGGCCGTCCTGGCTGTGCTTCGGCGGCGCCGCGGGCGAAGAGGGCTCGGCAGAGTGTGCCGTCCCCGCCATCGGCAGGGTCCGTTCGTGCTGCCCCCCGGGCTTCGTGCGCTCTTCGCTCATCACAGGCTCCGGGTTCGCAACTGTTCCACGATGTAGTCCGACGCGCGCCAGGCCAGCGCCAGGATCGACAGGGTCGGGTTCTTGTCCGCGTTCGACACGAAGCAGCCTCCATCGGTCACGAACAGGTTGTCGACCTCCCACGACCGGCAGAACTGGTTGAGCACCGAGGTGCGCGGGTCGTCGCCCATCATCGCGCCCCCCACTTCGTGGATGATGACGCCGGGGGCGGCGATCGCGCGCGCTCCGTCGTCGTGGACGTCGCTGGTGACCCGGCCGCCCATCGCCTGGATGATGTCGGCGAAGGTGTGCTGCATGTGCCGGGCCTGGTTCAGCTCGTGCGAGGACCACTTCCAGTTGAACCTGAGGGTCGGGATGCCCCATCGGTCCACGCCTTCGGGATCGATCTCGCAGAAGGAATCCTCGTTGGGGATCATCTCGCCGCGCCCGTCGAACCAGAGGAACGAGCCGTAGTAGCGGCGGCACTCGTCCTTCAGCCGCTGGCCGTAGCTGCCCCCGGTGAGCTCCGCGAGTCCGCCCATGAAGCCGAAGCCGGGCATGCGCCGCCCCCCGCCGAACTCGATGTGATACCCGCGCGCGAAATCGAGCTGGCCCCGTGCCTGCTCCTGGTAGAGCCACCAGGGCATGTACAGGTGCATCGCCGAGGCGCCGTCCGCGTTGTGCGGGGGCATGTTCTCAAGGGCGGGAATCTGGCCGCCGACGCCCGCGCCGACGGTGTCCATGATGTACTTGCCGACCAGACCGCTGCCGTTGCCCAGCCCGTCCGGATGAAGCGAGCTCTTCGAGTTGAGGAGGATGCGCGCCGACTCGCAGGCGCTGGCGGCCAGCACCACCACTCGGGCGCCGGCATATTCGTCGAGGCGTGTGTTCCTGTCGATGTAGTGCACCCCGGTCGCCTGCCCGCGCGCGTCGATGGTGACCTCGCGCACCATGGCGTCGGTGATGATGTCCAGGTTGCCGGTAGCCAGGGCGGGGGGCAGCAGCACGGTCGGCGTCTGGAAGTTGGCCTTGATGGAGCAGCCGCGGCCGCAGGGGGTCGCGTAGAAGCACGCGGCGCGCGCCGCCATTGATTCCTCGGTCACCCGCTGCGCCAGCGCGTTGCCGGGCCAGAGCGTGCGCGCGATGCGGGCGGCGTCGAGACGCCGGGTGAGGATCGCGAGGTGCGCGGGAATGACGGGGATGCCCAGGTCACCGCAGTGGTGCCGGGTCAGCAGCTCCTCGGCGCGGGGCGCCGGAGGCGGGAGCAGCACGCCCGGGGAGGAGTTCGGGGTGTTCTCCAGTCCCTCGTTCGAGCCGTAGACGCCGATCAGGGCCTCGGTCTTGTCGTACCAGGGCGCGAGATCGTCGTAGGAGAGCGGCCAGTCGAAGCCCAGCCCGTCGCGGGAGTACGGCTTGAAGTCGTACTCGCCCATGCGCAGCGAGATGCGGCCCCAGTGGTTGGTGCGCCCGCCCAGCATGCGCGCGCGCCACCAGCGGAAGTCGGTACCCTCCGCGCTCGAGTAGGGCTCGCCCGGCACCTCCCAGCCCCCGTCGACGGTCGCGTCGTAGAAGCCGAAGGGCTTGTGGCGGGTGCCGCCCCCGCGCAGGGGCGCATCGCGCGGAAGGTGGAACATGGGGGTCTCGGCGACCGGGTCGTAGTGCCGGCCCGCCTCGAGCATCAGCACCCTGAGCCCGGAGCAGGCGAGCACGTAGGCGGTCATGCCGCCCCCGGCGCCCGAGCCCACCACGATGGCGTCGTAGCCGTCCTGGGTGCGTGGCTTCACGCCGCGTGATCCTCCATGCCCGCGGGCACCATGGCGGCGAGCGCCCGGTAGCTGGCGCGCACGCTCTCGATCGGGTCGCCGGGATGGTCGTGTTCCACGTACTGGTGGAGCAGCCCCAGTTCGCCGGCGCGCGCCAGCACGGGGCGGAAGTCGATCACTCCCGCGCCCACGTCGGCCATCTCGCCCGCGGCGGTACGATCCTTCACGTGGACGCTGGTCACCCGGCCCGGGCGCGCGTTCAGGTCAGCCATGGGGTCGGCGCCGCCGTGCACCGTCCAGAAGATGTCCATCTGCCAGTCGACCAGCTCCGGGTCGGTGCGGTCCAGCAGCAGGTCGATGGGGCGCACCCCGTCCGCGCCCGAGCGCATCTCCCAGTCGTGATTGTGGTAGCCGAAGCGGAGGCCGGCGGCGCGGGCGGCGTCACCCGCCCGGTTGAAATCGTCCGCGACCCGCCGCAGCGCCTCCCCGTCGCGCTCGGCGACCGGGAGGGCCGGCACCACCACCAGGCTCTGGCCGAGTGCGACGGCGGCCTCCAGGGTCGCCTCCCAACTGCCCCGCACCTCCTCCACCGAGTGGTGGCTCGAGGTGGCCGCCAGCCCCACCGCGTCCAGCCGGGCCTTCATCTCCCGCGCAGACATCCCGTAGAGGCCCGCCAGCTCGACTTCCTCGTAGCCGATCGCGGCGATCGCGGCGAGGGTGCCGTCCGGGTCGCTCGTCATCACCGAGCGCACCGTGTATAGCTGCACCCCGATCGCGCTGGGTGCGCGGGACCCACGCCCGTCTCGAAGCTCTTCCCGGACCAACCCTGACGTAACGTAAGGGTTGCTTCGGCCGTCCGAAGGCCAGGCCCGCGTCTCCGCGAGCCCGCCCACAACCACCGCCGCGCCGGGGAGCGCCCCCAGGAAGCTCCGCCGGTCCATGCCGCTGCCCGGGCCCTCCCGGCCATGCCGCTGCGCGGCCGCGCTCATCGGTCCTGAATCCCCGCGCCGATCCCTGCTCCCCGCGCTCGCCCCGCTCACGAGACCCCCCTCGGCATGGTCAGCAGCGCGGCGTAGAGATCGATCGCATACCACAGGTTGGCGATGCGCAGGTTCTCGTCGGGCGCGTGCTGGTTGTTGTCGTGATTGGCGATGGGCACGTTGATGGCGGGCTTGCCCGCGACGTCGGTGAACAGGTAGAGGGGCAGCGTCCCGCCCATCCCCGGAGCCAGCACCAGCGACCCGGGCCCGAAGGCGCGATCCGCGGCGTCGGAAGTCGCCGCGATGATCTCCTGCACGAACGGGTTGGCCATCTCCGTCCGCGATGCCGGCGATCCCCCGCCTCCGGTGACCTTGGCGATGCGCGGGTAGCGCAGCCGGGTCTCCATGTCCGGATCCTCGGACACCACGTGGAAGCCCTGCCCCTCGATGTGGTCCACGATCAGCTGCCGCAGGTGGCCGGCGTCGTTCCCCTGCACCAGCCGGATGCCGAGCGCCGCCACCGCGGTGTTGGGGATGATGTTGCGGGCCAGAGCCCCGGTGTTGCCGCTGGTGATGCCGCGCACGTTCAGCGCCGGCACCAGGAGCCGCTCGGGCAGCGTCTCGGGCTCGCCCTCCGTCCAGACCAGCCCCAGTTCCCGCTTCAGCTCAGCTTCGATATCGGGCATGTTCTCGAGCGCGGCGCGTTCCTCCGAACCGATGGGATCGGTGGTGTCGTACCAGCCCTCGACCAGCACCCGTCCTTCTTCGTCCTTCATCGAAGCCAGCAGGTGCGCCAGGATGTTGCCGGTGTCCGGGGCCCAGTTGCCGTAGTGCCCGGAATGCAGGTTGCGGCTGGCGCCGTATACCGTGACCTCCATTCCCATGGCCCCGCGCACCCCGAAGGTCAGCTGCGGGCGTCCGCTCTGGTGCACCGGCCCGTCGAAGAAGAGCCAGATGTCCACCTCGTCCAGCGCCTCGGCCCGCATCTCCATGTACCGCCCCAGGTTGCGCGAACCCACCTCCTCCTCGCCGTCGAAGAGGAAGACGAGGTTGGAGGTGGGCGAGATGCCCGCTTCGCGAAAGGCATGCAGGACGGGGAGCACCGCGGCGATGGGCGCCTTGTCGTCCCCTGCCGAGCGCGCGTAGATGCGCCACTCCGGGTCTACCGCGTCACCGGCTGCGGGGAAGGGGATGGGTGCGCCTCCGGCCTCCATCGACGCGGAGTAGAGCGTCGGCTCGAAGGGGGGATGAGTCCAGTTCGACGGGTCGACGGGCTGGCCGTCGTAGTGCACGTAGATGCCGAGGGTGCGAGTCGCGCCGGGGACCATGAGCCGACCGTAGACGGCGGGCGCCACGCCGTCGATGGAGAGCAGCTCGGACTCGGCCCCGGCCTCGCGCAGCAGGTCGCGGATGTAGATGGCGGCGCGGGTCACGTCCTCGATGTCGCGCGCGCGGTTCGGGTAGGTCAGCAGCTCGCGGAAGTCGTCGAGCAGCTCGGCCTCGCGAGCCTGCCGCCAGGCGCGCGCCACGTCGGTGCCGGACTGCGCTTGCGACGGAGCCGCACTCAGCGAAACCGCCGCCAGCAGCGCCGCCGCTCCAGCCCCGGATGCCCATCCACGCGGCCGAATCCCGGCCATCATCGAATCTCCCGCAGCTTGATGTTGCGGAACCAGACCCGGTTCCCGTGATCCTGAAGGCCGATGTGCCCCCGGGCCGCCTGCCCGTATTCCGGCCACTCGACGAACTTGCTCGCGGCCACCTTCGCCTTCCAGTCGTCGCTGCCCAGCTCGTATTCCACCACCTTCTCGCCGTTGAGCCAGTGTTCGACGTGGTCTCCCCGCGCCAGAATCCGGACCTGGTTCCACTCCTCCGCCGGACGCACGATCCCCCGAGGAACACCGTGCAGAGCATAGTTGGCGCCCGCGCTGGTGAGCGGGCTGCGCCCGTCGGCGTGCCCCGCGTCGTCCAGCACCTGCAGCTCCGGCGCGCTGTGGAAGATCTCCTCGGCCCCCGCCGCCGCGCGGTAGAAGACGCCCGAGTTGCCGCCGGGCTCGACCTTCCACTCGAGCGCCAGCTCGAAGTCCTCGAAGATGTCGTCGGTGATGATGGAGCGTCCTCCGCGCACGTGCGCCAGCGCGCCGTCCTCCACGACCCAGCCCCCCGTCATGGGCTCGCCGTCGTAGCGCCGCCAGCCATCGAGCGAACGCCCGTCGAAGAGCAGGCGCCACCCCGCCTCCCGTTCGGCTGCGGTGAGCGTGTTGTGCTCCTGCGCGCCGGAGAACCCGGGAGACACGGCGAGGCCCAGGAGGACCGCGCACAGGGAGGGGCGAAGCACCGCCCCACGCCATATTCTTGCCAAGGTTCTCATATGCTCCATCCCTCCCGATACTCGCGCACCAGGTACTCGTTGGCCTTCTCGTGGTTGGTGACGCGCATGTTGGCCGCGTCGTATTCGATGCGCTCGCCCTGGCCCGCACGCAGCGCGACCAGCCCCAACAGCATCGTCTCGGTCAACGGCGCCGCGTACGAGAACGGGGAAACGGCCTCGCCGATTCCCTTGCAGGCGTTGGCCCAGTTCATCTCGTGGGTGCCCTCGACGCGCGCGTAGGTCGGCGGCACCGCGTCCGCTTCCTCCTGCAGCTCCGTGGGATAGACCCTGGGGTTGCGGCCGTAGGTCTCGTGCAGCAGCAGCCCGCGCTCGCCCACGAAAAGCACGCCGCCGCCGCGGTCGAGCGGCACGTCGTCCGGCAGCCACGGATGGCGCCTGGGCATCAGCCCGCCGTCGTACCAGTGCATGTCGACGGGGGGCAGGACGCCGCGACGGCCGAACTCGAAGTGCACCTTGGTGGCGACCGGATACGAGACCGGGTCGTCGGCGGGACCGCCCCAGGGGGTCGAGGTCGCCTCGATGGCGTGGGGAAGCCCGAGGTCGAGCGCCCAGAACGGATGGTCGATCAGATGCGCTCCCATGTCGCCCAGCGCCCCCACCCCGAAGTCGACCCATCCGCGCCAGTGGAAGGGGTGGTACATCGGGTGGTACGCGACCTCGCGCGCGATCGGCCCCAGATACAGGTCCCAGTGGAGGTGCGCGGGCACCCTGAAGTCGGCCCACAGCCCCGCCGCGACCGCTTCCTGCGCCGAGCCGGGCCACCACGAGCGGCCGGGGTCGGCAATGCTGGCGTCGTCCGGCAACGCCGCCGGGCGCGGGAGCCCCTGCATCCAGATGGGGCGGTTGGTCCACACATGGACCTCGCGCACCACGCCGATGACTCCGGCCTGCACCCACTCGTTGATCAGGCGCGCCTCGTCGTTCGAGTGGCCCTGGTTGCCCATCTGGGTGACCACCCCGGTCGACTCCGCCAGCCGGCCGAGCTCGCGCGCCTCGTGCACCGACCAGGTCAGGGGCTTCTGCACATAGACGTGCTTGCCCGCCCGCATGGCGGCCCCGGCGATGACCGCGTGGGTGTGGTCGGGGGTCGCGACCAGCACCGCGTCGACCTCCTCCTGCTGCTCCAGCATGACGCGGAAGTCGGTGTACTTGCGCGCGGCGGCGTACTGCTCTTTCCAGCGCACGCCGGGTTCGCGCGGGTTCCCGTCGCGGTCGACCGAGCGCTCCTCGACCTTGTTCTCCACCAGCCGATGATCGACGTCGCACACTGCGACGATGCGCTCGCTGCCGAGCTCCTGGGCGTTCTCGGCGCCCATTCCGCCCGCGCCCACGATGGCGATCGCCAGAGTGTCGCTGGGCGCCTGGTATCCGGGGCCGCCCAGCACGTGGCGGGGCACCACCGTCGCGCCCATCGCCAGAGCGGCGCTCCCGGATACGAATTCCCTGCGCGTGATGTCGGTCATCGGGCCGCCTGTCGTCGCTGGGGTCTCAAATGTGGTCGAAGTATCGGAGTCGAACGCCGTCGCTCCGGCAAGATCGCGCAGCGGTCGCCGATCCGCCAACCCGACTGCCGGTGCGCCGCTTAGGCTGTCGGCGCCGGGACGATGTCCGGCTTGCCAATCCGGCGCTTCTCCCCGAGGATTCGCGGCAACACCCACGGGAGCCGACGCATGAGCAGCCAGCCATCCGCAAAGGACTACCGGCGCATCGCGCGCGAGATCGCCAGCGACGCCAGCCCTGTCGGGATCGATGCGAAGAAGACGCACGTGATGATCCTCTACAAGCTGGAGGAGATCGAGCGGCGACTCGCGGCTCTGGAGGCGCGCGCCAGGTGAAGTTCCCGCGCAAGGCCTTCACCCTGGCCGAGGCCAACGCCCTCCTGCCCGCACTCGAGACCGTCCTGGCCGACCTCGCCCGTGCGCGCCAGGACCTGGAGCGCCACGTCGAGCAGCTCAAGATCCTCGAGGCTCTCTGGGGACGTCTAGTCATGGCGCCGACCAACCCGGATCACGCCGAGTTCCTCAAGCATCGCGAAGGCGTGGGACAGGCGGGTGCGCGCATCCGGCGCTGCGTTGAGGAGGAGATCCTGGGGAGAGGCATCCGGTTTCCGTCGGGAGGGCTGGAGCACGGCCTGCTCGACTTTCCGACCACGTTCGAGGGGCGGTGGGTCTATCTGTGCTGGCGCCGCGGAGAGCCGCGCATCTCGCAGTGGCACGAAGTGGACGCAGGATTCTCCGGACGCCGCCCGATCCGCCCCGCGGAAGCCGCGCGCATGGGTATCGAGGACGATCCCGGCGACGTCGATGACTCGATGCTGGATTTCTGAGGGGCCGCTCCCGGTAGCCTCGCCCCGCATTCCACACCCGCCGCCGCGCGGATCCCGGGACTCCTCATGGACCTGATGCCCCGCCGGGCCCAGCTGGCCAGCATGATGCGGCTCTCGCTGCCCATCGTGACGGTGCAGGTGGGGATGATGTTCATGGGCGTGGTGGACACGATGATGGTCGGCCGGCTGTCCGCCATCGATCTCGCCGCCGTAGCCCTCGGCAACGCCTACTTCTACACGATCGCCGTCTTCGGAATCGGCATGCTGATGGCCCTCGATCCGATCGTCGCCCAGGCGGTCGGGGCGGAGGACGCCGAGGGAATCGCGCGCGGCATGCAGCGCGGGTTTGTGCTCACCCTGTTCCTCGCCCTGGCGGCGTCTGTGCTCTTTCTTCCTTCCCGGGCCGTTTTCGTGTTGCTGAGACAGCCTGCGGACGTGGTTCCGGTTGCGGCGGGCTACATTTTCGGGTCCATCCCCGGGATGTTCCCCTTCTACGCGTTCGTGGTCTTGCGCCAGAGCCTCCAAGCCCTGGGGCGCGTCTCACCGATCGTGCTGACCATCGTGGCCGCCAACCTCCTCAACGTCTTTCTCAACTGGGTGCTCATCTTCGGGAATCTGGGCTTTCCGCAGATGGGCGCCGTGGGCTCGGCCTGGGGCTCGAGCGTGGCCCGCTGGTTCATGGCCGCGCTGCTGCTCGCCCTCTCGTGGTCCGCAGTGAGGCCGTTCCTGTCCAGGGTGCGGCGCGAGGCCTTCGATGTGCTTGCACTCGGGCGCATGGCGTGGCTGGGAACTCCCCTCGCCTTCCAGCAGCAGCTCGAGTTCGGGGCCTTCGCCATCATCGGGGTGATGATGGGCTGGTTCGGCACCATCGCCATGGCGGGACACCAGGTGGCGATCAACCTTGCGGCGCTCGCCTTCATGGTCGCCTTGGGGATCGCGGGCGCCTCGGCGGTGCTGGTGGGCCGGGCGGTCGGCCGGCAGGACATGGTGGAGGCGCGCCGGGCCGCCGGGGCGGGGACGCTTCTGGGCGGGTCGTTCATGGTCGCGACGGCGAGCGTGTTTCTGTGGGCGCCCGGATTCCTGGCAGGCATCTACACATCGGATGGCGAGGTCCTCGCGGTCGCGGTGGTTCTGCTGCCTATCGCCGGAATCTTCCTGGTTGCAGACGGCCTGCAGGCGGTGGCGGCGGGGGTGCTGCGTGGCGCGGGCGACACCCGCTCCCCTTTCCTTTTCAATGCGCTGGGCTTCTGGGGGCTCGGGATTCCGGTCAGCGTGGTACTGGCTTTTCCTCTCGGAATGGGGGGGGAGGGCCTGTGGTGGGGCCTGGCAGTCGGGCTGGGGGCGGTCGCGGTTCTCCTCTTCGCGCGCGTCCGCCGCCTGCTCGCGCACGACATCAGCCGCGTGGTCATCGACGATCCGGCCGCCTCCCGCGCGGCCGGGCGGAGACGGGTGGCGTGAGGCGCCTGCCCCTCTTCCCGCTCGACGTCGTCCTCTTCCCCGGAGAGCTGCTCCCCCTCCACATCTTCGAGCCCCGCTACCGCCGCATGGTGGCGCGCTGCCTCGAGACCGACCATCGCTTCGGGCTCATCTATCACGACTCCGACCGCCTCGGCCCCTTTCTCATGGAGGAGGGGCGCGTGGGCGCGCTGGCGGCAATAGAACGGCATCACGGGCTCGAGGACGGCCGCTCCGTCATCCTGGTGAAGGGCATGGGCCGGTTCGCGATTCACGATGGGCTCGAGTCCGGCGAGCCGTACTACGAGGCCGTCGTCGCGGAGTACGACGACGAGCCCGGCCCGCGAAAGCTGACGGCGCGGCGACAGGCATCCATCGATCTCTTCCGCGCCGCCGTCTCCGCCCGGCAGCGCCGGTCCTCCGCGTCTCCGGATTTCGATGCGAACAACGAAGTGTCGTTTCGGTTGGCCGTGTTCGTGCAGGTGGACCCCGAGTGGCGGCAGGATCTCCTGGAGATGCGCAAAGAGGAAGCCCGCCTGGGGCGACTCGACGAGATCTTCGAGCAGGTGATCGCGCGCAGCGCGCCGGAGGCGGAGGAATGATGATGAGCGGCACTGACGAGGTATTGCGATTTGCAGCATGTCGTATTACGATCTCGGCATGAGCGCCCTCTCCGTCAAGCTGCCCCACGACCTGTACGCGTCGCTCTCCAGTGAGGCGCGACGTCGCAACCTGACCCGCTCTGCGCTGGTGCGCGAAATCCTCGCCGACGCTCTGGCTCGGGATGCGGAGGGACAGCCGCCCAGCTGTGCCGAGCTCGCCGGCGATCTCGTCGGGGCGTTCCGAAGCGGCCGTAACGACCTGGCGACCAACAAGGAGTTGCTGCGGGAGGCGACGCTCGCGGATGCGGCCGGCCGTAATCGTTGACACCGGGCCCATCGTGGCTCTGCTCGACGCCGACGAAACACATCACCGGTGGGCGCGCGAGCAGTTCGAGTCGCTCGCGCCTCCGTTGCTCACGTCCGAGTCGGTGTTGTCCGAGGCGTGCTTCCTGCTCCGGCGCATTGGCGTTGATGCAGGCCTGCCCATTGCGCTTCTCCGTCGCGGCGTATTGAGGGTGGTCGACGTTCTCGGAACGGCGGACGATGCCGACGCCGTGACCGCGCTGATGCGTCGGTACGCCAACGTGCCGATGTCTCTTGCCGACGCGTGCCTCGTGCGCATCCTCGAGCGGACCGAAAACGGTTCCATCATGACGCTGGATTCCGACTTCCACGTCTACCGCCAAGCTCGGCGAAGGACCATTCGGGTGCTGTTTCCAGAGACCTGATGACCGACACCTCCATCCTGCCGCACCACATCCGGGTCACGCGCACGGCCCGCTACTACACGCTAGGAGGCCGGGGCGACCGGGTCGACGAGGTGTGGTTCGCGTTTCACGGCTACCGGCAGGCGGCCCGCCGCTTCGCGCGGCGCTTCGAGGTGCTGGATGCTCCAGGGCGCATCGTTGTGGTGCCCGAAGGGCTGTCGCGCTTCTACGTGGATCCGAGTCCGGGGAGGCACGGGCCGGAGCACCGCGTGGGGGCGAGCTGGATGACGCGCGAGGACCGGGACAACGAGATCGCGGACTACGTGGCGTACCTGGATGCGCTCGCGGGCGAGGTGGGCGCCACGGCCGCCTCGGCGGCCCGCCGCAGGGTCGTGCTCGGCTTCTCGCAGGGGGCGCACACTGCGTCCCGATGGGTGGTGCTGGGGCACAGGAACGTGCACGAGCTGGTGCTCTGGGGCGCCGGCCTCGCCACCGACCTGACCCGGGATGCCCTGGCGGCCGGGCTGGAGGCCGTGCAGGTCACGTTCGTGCGGGGCGCGCGCGACCAGTTCCGTGACAGACGGGAGGAGGAGGCTCAGGAAGCGATATTGAAGGAGCTGGGTGTGTCCTTCCGCGTGCTGGTTCATCCGGGCGAGCACGAGATCGCGCCCGAGCCGCTTCTGGCTGTCGCCGAAGCTGAAGTGCTCGAAGGCTGATTCCGGCTCCTCACGGGAGACGCCGCTGGTCCTGCAGCTCCGGTCCCCACCGGGTGCCTCGCATCCCTCCGCGCATTACGTTCAGCCCGGCAGCCGGAAGTCAGCGCACCGGATACGGAGGCCTCCATGCGCACGAGTCGAACGAAGAGCACGGGAACAGACCTGCACCGCAACGGGATGGCGCTCGCAGCCTGCTTCGTCACGACGGCCTCTTTCCTGGCTTCTTCTTGCACGGACGCCGATCTCGGAGGGAATGACGGTTCCGGAGAGAATCCCGACCGCGATCCTCCACCCAGCGCCGAGTGGACCTACTACGGCGGCCAGAACTCCTTCAACCGCTACTCGCCGCTCACTCAGATCAGCGCGGAGAACGTCGCGTCGCTCGAAGTCGCATGGCAACGCCCCGGCGTCGATGCGAGCCTGCAGGAAGAGTTCCCCGAGCTCGCGTTCAACAACTACCTGCGCGGGACCCCGATTCTGGTCGACGGGACGCTGTACGCGCCCAATGCGGTGGGTCTCGTGGAGGCCTTCGACCCCGGGACGGGGAAGACCCGCTGGGTCCAGCAAGCCGCCTCGTTGGAGGAGGCGCGCGGACGCAGCTTCCGTGGCGTCGCCTATTGGAGCGGAGACGGTGCCGAGGACCTCGCCTCCGACAACGGCAACGCCGGCGGGCGCATCATCTCCGTGCGCGGATCCTGGCTGCACGCGCTCGACGCCGGGACCGGGAAGCCCGTGGCGTCGTTCGGCGACGGCGGCAGCGTGAACCTCGTGCCCGAGGGCCGCGACCGGTTCAGCTGGAGTTCGGGACCCATCGTCGTCGGCGACATCATCGTCATCGCGGGCACCGTCGACGGCGCCGGGGACTCGGGCACGGAGTGGCGCGACAGCGAGCCCGAGGACATCCGCGGATACGATGCCCGCACGGGCGAGCTTGCGTGGACCTTCCACGTCATCCCCCAGGAGGGAGAATTCGGCGCGGACACCTGGGGCGACGGCTCGCGCGAGCTGTCCGGAGACGTGGGCTCGTGGTGCTGCCTGAGCGCCGACGACGAACTGGGCATCGTCTACGTTCCTCTCGGCGCCCCGACCTCCGCCTACTACGGGGGGCACCGGCCCGGCGACAATCTCTTCTCGAACAGCCTCGTGGCGCTCGACGCCGCGACGGGCGAGCGCCTCTGGCACTTCCAGATGGTGCACCACGACATCTGGGAGTACGATACCCTCGGCCCGCCCGTCCTGGGACGGATCAACGTGGACGGGCGAGCGATCGATGCGGTGATGCAGGCGAGCAAGACCGGCTTCCTCTTCACCTTCGACCGCCGCACGGGTGAACCGGTGTGGTCCATCGAAGAGAGGGAAGTGCCACAGTCGAAGGTCCCCGGCGAGGCGACCTCCCCGACCCAGCCCTTCCCGAGCAAGCCGCCGCCGTTCGACCGGCAGGGCGTCTCCGGGAAGGACCTGATCGACTTCACCCCCGAGATCCACAGGCGGGCTCTCGCGCTGGCGGATTCACTGGTGCTGGGCCCGCTCTTCACACCGCCGATGGAAGAAGGCTCGATCGAAGGGAAGATCGGCACCTACGTCGTCCCGGGAGCGTGGGGCGCGGGCAACTGGCACACCGGCGCGTTCGATCCGGAGACGGGCACCTACTACGCCGTCTCCCTCACGCTGCCTAACGTCTGGCGCCTGTCCAGGACGGATGAACCGGGCGAGATGGAGTTCGGCACGCAGGGAGGGTGGCCGAGCGCCGAGATCGACGGCCTGCCCATCGTCAAGCCGCCGTGGGGACGGATCACGGCCATCGACATGAACCGGGGCGAGCACCTCTGGATGGCACCCAACGGCGACGCCCCCAACGATCATCCCCTGCTCGAGGGCCTGGATCTGCCGCCGCTCGGGAACGCGAACCGGCCGGCGCCGCTGCTCACGGCCACGCTGCTCTTCATCGGGGAGGGAAGCGACGCCGTCATCGGCACCCCCGATACTCACTGGGGAACCGAGTTCCGGGCCTACGACAAGGCGACGGGCAAGGTCGTGTGGGAGATGGACCTCCCGTCGGGCACCACCGGCGGCCCCATGACCTACATGCACGAGGGCAGGCAGTACATCGTGGTCGCCGTCGGCGGCAGCGAGAGCCCCGCGGAGTACGTAGCGCTGGCCCTGCCGTAGGCAAGAAGCGCTCAGAACTCTCCCACGAACACGATCTCCGGGACGAGTTCGTAACCGGTCTCGCGCGCAACCGTCTCCTGCGACAGGTTGATGAGCGCACGCACTTCGGCGGACGACGCCCCACCCAGGTTCACGATGATGTTCGCGTGCCGGTGGAAGATCTGGGCGTTGCCGTGGGAGTGACCCTTGAGCCCGCACTCGTCGATGAGCCGGCCCGCGCCGATGCCCTCGATCTTCTGGAAGATCGACCCCGCGCACGGATACAGCCACAGGTCGGGATGGCGGTCGTCGCGCCAGCGCAGGTTCTCGCGGATCACCCGCCGCAACTCGCGCGCGGGAGTGGGTTCGAGGCGGAAGGTGGCGGTGAGGACAACGTCGTCGCGCTCGTGCAGGATGCTGTAGTCGTAGCCGAACCGGAAGTAGTCCAGATCGACGCACCTGCGCTCTCCCTCCTCGGTGAGAATCTCCGCGGATTCCACCACCTCCTCGAGAAAGACCGTCCGATCCCGCTCCGGGGCGAGGAAGTGCAGGTTCTGCCACATGGCCCCGCCGATGGTGCTCGGGATGCCGACGAAGTGGTGGAGTCCCCCGAGTCCGCGCCGCACCGTAGCGTGAATGAGGTCGGGGAAGCTGTCCACGCCGGCGCCGGCGCGCACGCGCACGTCATCGAGAAAATCGATTCCGCCCACGTCCGAGCGGATCACCAGGCCGCGGAAGCCGCCGTCCCCGACGAGAATGTTCGCGCCCCGGCCCAGCAGGAAGTGCGGGATGCCGAGTTCCCGTACCGCCATGATGGCGTCCGCCAACTCGTCGGCAGTGCGCGCCCGCACGAACAGGTCCGCCGGTCCGCCGATCTTGAACGTCGTCATGGGGCCGAGCGGCACGTCGCGCTCGATCCGGCCCGGCCCGAGGCGCCGTTCGAGTTCGCGACAGAATTCCGCCGTATCCACGCTTCTCCAGGGGGACGAGAGGGACGCGTTCCGGCGCAAAGATAGCGAATCGGGCCGGGCGGTTGCCGTTTCTGTCACTGTTTCGCCCGTTACGGGTAGTCTCCGCAGAACTCCTACCCGCAAACCCGAGGCATATGATCCCGCGCACGTCCGCCGGCTACACCGTCATCTACGATGGCGACTGTGCCGTCTGCCTGCGCTTCATCGACTACCTGCGGCGCCGCGATCCGGCGGGAACGATCGAGATCGTCGCGTATCAGGAAGACGGCGTACCGGCCCGCTTCCCGTGGATCGACCCGGCCCGCTTCGAGGACGCGTTGCAGCTAGTGGCGCCGGGCTCGGCTCCCCGCGACACCTGGGAGGGCGCACGGGCCATCGAGGAGCTGCTGCGGGTACTCCCAAGCGGTCCAAGGCTGAGCTGGGTTTTCCGCCTCCCCCTCGCACGCCCCCTCTTCGCCTGGGGCTACCGCAACTTCGCCCGCAACCGCCGCCGCTTCGGCTGCGGGAAGCACTGTTCGCTGGAGACTGCCCGCGACTGAGATCACGAACGCCCGCGCTCGCCCGACTACAACCTTGCCGTTCCGGAGTACCGCCATGCGACGACCCGCCGAGAACATGCTGAGAATCGTCCCGCTCCTGCTATGCCTCGTCCTGACATCTTCGACGCGGCTGGCGCCGTTGCCGGCCCAGGTCGCGACCGGCCCGCTTCCGGTGGAGACCCTCCTGTCCCTCTCGTCCACGGTAGGCGGCGAGACCCCGCGCTGGGCCCCCGCCGGCGACTGGATCCTCCTGGGTGGCTCGAACTTGCGCCTGATTCGTCCCGAAGGCGGCGCCATCAGCGAACTTCCGGTCTCAACGGGGGGCAGCGGTCACTTTCTGGCCTCCGCGGAGCCACGCTGGTCGCCGGACGGCCAATGGATCTCCTACGTGTCGGACAGGAGCGGCACACCGGAGATCTGGCTCTGGTCCCCGCGGGACGGCGAAGAGATGCGCATCACGGGCAACGGCGGCCGGCTGATCAAGGGCTATTCCTGGTCGCCGGACGGAAGTCGGATCGCATTTGCCGGAAACCGCCACGGACAATATGACGTGTGGACGGTGGTAGTCGCCTCCGGCGAGGCGCGGCGACTGACGGATGGCCCCGAACTGGAGGTCTACCCGACCTGGAGCCCCGATTCGCGCTTTGTCCTCTTCGTGAGACTCGATGACCAGTGGATGGACCACACCATCGTCGAGGTTCCTGCCGACGGAGGTGAGGAAAGGGTGATCGTCGAGGACAAGGACTTCTTCGACTACGGGGAAGGAGGGACGTTCGGCTATCCGCTGATCTCGCCGGATGGATCCACGGTGGTGTTCCCGTCCTACCGCTCCGGATGGATCAACTACTGGAGCGTCCCCCGCTCGGGAGGCGAAGCCCGGCCGTTCGCTGCGGCCGAAGGTGACCAGACTGACGGCGTTTGGTCGCCGGACGGCGGCTCGTTCGCGTACGTCGAGAACCACGGCGGCACCTATCAGCTCCGGACCGTGGCCGTGCATGGCGGTGAGTCCCGCGTCGTCGCCCGTCCCGTATCCGGAGTCATCGGCTCGCCCCAGTGGTCGCCGGACGGCAACCACATCTCCTACACGCTCGAGACGCCGACCCGCCCCGGCGATCTGGTCGTGCACGCGCTCGATTCGGGGAAGGAATCCTGGCTGACCGATTCGATGCCGGTCGAGGGGATCGAGAGCCGGCTGGTCATGCCCACGAAGGTCGAGTTCCAGAGCGGGGACGGGCTCATCATCCCCTCCTATCTCTACCGGCCACCCGAGGGGTCTGGCGATGACGGGGGCCGCCATCCCGCGATCGTGTGGACCCACGGCGGACCCACGTCCCAGTGGGAGGACAGCTTCGAGCGCTCGATCCAGTACTTTGCGCAGCGCGGATACGTCGTCCTGCTCCCCAACGTGCGGGGCAGCTCCGGCTACGGACGCGACTTCGAGGAGGCCAACGACGGCTGCTGGGGGAAGTGCGATTTCTCGGATGCGGTGGCGGCCGCCGAGTATCTCCGAACCCTGCCCTACGTCCACCCGGAGCGCATCGGCACGACGGGCACCAGCTACGGCGGCTTCATGTCGTGCGCAGCGGTGAGCTTCGGCGGCGAGATCTTCCAGGCCGTGATCGCGGCGTCCGGCTACTGCGACCGCGTCACCTTCTTCGAGGACGGCGAGTTCCGCCACCTGCAGCAGCTGCGCAAGGAGATGGGGCGGCTCGACGAGCACCGGGACCGCTATCTGGCGAACTCCCCCTACTACCACATCGCCGATGCCCAGGTACCCGTCTTCGTGCTCCACGGCGAGGGACGCTACCCCGGCTCACCCCAGATGACCGAGTTCTTCCGCGAACTGCAGCGCCTCTACAAGCCAGCCCGCTACAAGGCCTATCCCGGCGAGAACTTCTACGTCCGGGGCTTCGACAACACGAGGCAGATGCTCGCCGACATGCAGGCTTTCTTCGACTTCTACCTGCTCGGGAACGACACCGAGCTGCCCGGCGTCGGCTACCTGGAGGAGCTGGAAGGGGTGAGCTACTGAGGGGGCCGCGCGGCGGCTCGCTTAGGGCCACGTCCCTGATGGCGTCCGGACCCGCCCCGCCGTAGCTTGAACGGACGTTTGTACCGGGATTCGGGGAGATGGGTATGCTGTACCGGGCGACCCCCGTCCGCACCGTCGCTCGCGGCGGTGAGGGGGCCCAACGCTGGCATTTCAGGGGCTTCCTGCGGCCTCACGCCCGGGGCCTGAAGCGGACAAGTACTCGTTCGTCCGCATCCGCCATCCTCCTCGCGGCCCGGATTCGCTTCCCTCCCGTGCGGCGGAATCCCGTCGCCCCGCCCGCCCGGGCGACGCCCCTTTCCTGACCACCCCGACCAAGGAGGGCACTGACGCACCATCCGTCGATCAGGTCCGGCCCCACCCGGCCTGCGTCCCCCACCCCAACTGCTTCTGTCCGTTTTCTCACCACCCGGGGGGATCCATGACGAAACGATGGTCCACTGACTCGAACACCCAACCGTCGCGCGGGCGGCGACACCGCGCCGCCGGTCCCGTTCACTTCACCCTTCTTCTCGCGGCCGCGGCGCTCGCCCTGGCAGCCCCCGCAACCGCCCAGGAACCCGGCAATATCACCGGTCAGGTCACCGACGCGACCGCCGGCACCCCGCTCGGCGAGGTCCAGGTCTACCTGGCCGGCGCCGGTCTCGGCACTCTCTCCCGCCAGGACGGCCGCTACCTGCTCGTCAACGTGCCGGCGGGCACCTACGAGATGCGCGCCGAGCGCATCGGCATGAGCACCGTGAGTACCCAGGTCACCGTGACCGCGGGCGAGACCGTGGTGCAGGACTTCACACTCTCCTCCGAAGCCCTCGGCCTCGACGAGATCATCGTCACCGGCACCGCCGGAGGTCAGCAGCGCCGGGCGGTCGCCAACGTCGTCGGCACCCTCGAGGTCTCCGCGCAGATCGAGGAGATCGCGCCCGCCAGCTTCCAGCAACTGCTGGCCGGGCAGGTGGCAGGGGTCGGGGTGCAGATCGGCGGGGGCAACGTCGGCACCGGCGGCAACGTCCTCATCCGCGGCATCGGCACCCTCACGCAGGGATCGAGCACGAGGCAGGCCAACACCGGGCCACTGGTCTACGTCGACGGGGTCCGCATCAACGCCGACAACCGCGCCGGGCCTTCAAGCGGTGCGGGCACCTCGCGCCTGAACGACATCAACCCCGAGGAGATCGAGCGCATCGAGGTCATCAAGGGCCCGGCCGCGGCGACGCTGTACGGGACCGAGGCGTCCAACGGCGTCATCCAGATCATCACCCGCAAGGGCCAGACCGGCCGGCCCGTCGTCAGCCTTACCGTCCGCCAGGGCGGCAACTGGTTCAATAATCCGGACGGGCGCATCCCCACCAACTACGGCCTGGTCGGCGGGCGGATCATCAGCCAGGACCTGTACGCCGAGGAGGTCGCCGCCGGCCGGCAGATGTTCCGCACCGGACACCTCCAGAACTACGACCTGAGCGTCTCGGGCGGCACCAACGACCTCACCTACTTCCTGTCGGTGGGTCACGACAACGAGCAGGGCTACATGCTCAACAACCAGATCGAGAAGACCTCGGTCCGCACCAACCTCGGGCTCGCGGTCTCCGAGGACTTCGACCTCGCCGCGGATCTGGGGGTCATCAGCAGCGACGGCAGGTTCGCCCCGGACGGCCAGGGCGGCATCTACGGCATGTTCGCCATGTTCCTGTGGGGCACCCCGGCATCGCGCGAAACCGGCTCGCGCGGCTTCATGGTCGGCCCGCCCGAGGCCCAGAACGACATCGACTTTGCCGAGGAGCTGAACCGCGGCACGGCGTCCATCACCGCGACCCACCGCCCGTTCAACTGGCTCACCCACAGGCTGGTGGCCGGCCTGGACTTCACCGACGCCAAGGTCTCGCGCTTCTGGCCCCGCGTACCATCGGGGGGATTCCTCGCCTACGCCGGGCTCAGCTAGGGACGCAAGGACGTCATATACGACCGCGGACTTCAGTCCACGTTCGACTACAACGTCACGGCCAGCTTCGATCTCACCGCGGACATCACTTCGGCGACGTCCTTCGGAGCCCAGTACTTCACCAAGGAAAGCCTCACGCTTCTGTCGCGCGGGGACGAGCTTCCCAACTCGGCGGTTTCCACTGTGGGGGCGGCGGCGCGCACACGGGGTGACGAGGACTTCGTCGAGACCAAGAGCGCCGGGCTCTTCATCCAGGAGACGATCGGCTGGCGGGACCAGCTGTATGTGACCGCAGCGCTCCGCGGCGACGCCCACAGCGCCTTCGGGGAGACCTTCAACGCGGTCTACTATCCGAAGTTGAGCGCCTCGTGGGTGCTGAGCGACACCGACTTCTGGAACGTAGGCTTCGCCGAGAGCTTCCGCCTGCGCGCGGCGTGGGGCAAGTCCGGCCTGCAGCCGGACGCCTTCGCGGCGGTGCGCACCTATTCGCCGACCACCGGCCCCGGCGACGAGCCCGCCCTTCTGCCCGGCAACCTGGGCAACCCCGACCTCAAGCCCGAGGTCGGCACCGAACTCGAGCTGGGCTTCGACGCGGGTCTCTTCTCCGACCGCCTGGGCATCGAGTTCACGTACTACAACCAGACCACCCGCGACGCGATTCTGGCCGACCTGGTCGCGCCCTCGCTGGGTTTCCCGGGCTCCCGCTTCATCAACGTCGGAGAAGTCAACAACAAGGGCATCGAGCTCACCCTGAACACCCAGGTCATCCGGACTCCGGGCATGAGCTTCGACCTCGGGGCGACCGCCGCCTACAACGACAACCTGCTGGTCTCGCTCGGCGAAGGCCGGGAGCGCATCCAGGCCGACACCCGGGGCCGCTTCCAGCACCGCGTCGGGTATCCTCTCGGGGGGTACTGGAGCAAGTACATCGCTTCGGCCCGCTGGGACCCGAACAATCCGACACGGCTGATCGACGTCATGTGCGAGGGGCCGGACCCCTCCCGCGCGCCCACTCCTTGCTCCCAGGCGCCGTTCCACTATCTCGGGCCGCCCGGACCCGTCTGGCAGGGATCGTTCACCCAGTCCCTCGCGCTTCCCAACCTGGGACTCACGCTGAACGCGCTCTGGAACTACACCTGGGAGAGCCGGCGCTTCAGCACGACCACCTGGCAGCGCGACCGCAACACCCGCAACACCGAGCGCGCCCAGCTCTATCTCATGGGCACCCTTGACCCGATCCAGGCCGCGGAAATCCAGACCTTCGACATCGAGCACCCCTGGATGGAGAGGGACGATCACCTCCGCCTGCGCGAACTCTCCCTTACCTACGAGCTTCCCGGTGACTTCGTCGAAGGGTACGGCGTTTCCCGGGCCGCAATCACCCTGAGCGGGCGAAACATCTGGACCCCGTGGGTCCACGAGAGCTTCAGCCAGCCCGGGCTCGACCCCGAGACGCGCCGCACGCGGGACAATCCCTGGGGCTGGCAGCAGACCCAGGCGCCGCTCCCGCACAGCTTCCTCCTGTCCTTCAGGGTCAGGTTCTGATGGCCGCGTCTCGCGCGAAGCTCAATGCTCAATATGGAAACAAGGGAGGAATAGATGTCAGGCATATTTGATAATCGAAAGAAGATGAAGGGAGGACTTCTCTTCCTGTTGCTCACCCTCTTCCTGGGAGCGTGCGACCTGTCGGTGACGCTCCCCGGGGAAACGCCGGCCGACGCCCTGGACGATCCCTCGGCCGCGCCATTGCTCACCGTAAGCGCGCAGGGGGCCTTCGAGTGCGCCTACACACAGTACGCGCTGCTCTCCGGGCTGGTCTCGGGCGAGTTCATGGGTTCACAGACCTTCCTGGGCCAGGTCCCCTATCAGCGCAGGGACGTGCGTCCCCTGGATGCGTCGTTCGCCACCTCCGGATGCGGAAGTTCGACTTCGCTGCACACGCCGCTCGCGCAGGCCCGTTTCATCGCGGATGACGCCATCAACCGCATCAGCGGGTTCTCCGACGGCGACGTGCCGAACCGCTCGTCGCTCCTGGCCACCAACGCGCTCTACGCCGGCTACAGCTATACGACGTTCGCCGAGGGATGGTGCAGCGCGGCCTTCGATCTCGGGCCCGAACTGCAGCCCGCGGCAGTCTTCGAACTCGCCAAGGAGCGCTTCAGCATGGCCCTGGAGTCGCCGGATGCCGACATTCGCAACGCGGCGTACATGGGCCGGGCTCGAGCCCAGATGAGCCTGGGACAAACTGCGGGCGCGCTCGCCGACGCCCGCGCGGTTCCAGAGGGATTCGAGTTCTTCATCACCCGTTCCACCGCCGCGAGCGTGCGCGAGAACAAGGTTTTCAACCGCAATCACATCGAGCAGGCGGTCTCGGTGGACCCCGCCTTCTGGAACCTCGAGTGGGCAGGCATGCCCGATCCGAGGGTTCACGTAACGGATCAGGGGATTCTCGGGCAGGACGGGCTCACGCCGATGTGGTTCCAGCAGAAGTATACCAGCCGGGACGCGGAGATCCGGCTCGCCAGCTACACCGAAGCACGTCTGATCGTCGCCGAGGTGGAAGGGGGCGCGGCCGCCGTCGCCATCATCAACGAGCTGCTCGAGGAGGCGGGGCTGCCCGGCAACTTCGCGAGCATGAACGCGCAGGAGATCCAGGAGCAGGTGCAGGAGCAGCGCCGTCGCGAGCTCTTCGTGGAGGGACATCGCATGGCCGTGCTGCGCCGACTTGGCAGGATCACGCAGTTCACCAGCGGATCGCACCCCTACGTGGGCGACGCCTACGGCGGAATGGAGTGCTTCCCGCTGCCCGACACGGAACGGAACGGGAACCCTAACATCACCTGAGGAGGAAACCCGGACACGGCCTGCTCCGTATCCCGGACAGGTTCGCCGGTAGTCCCGGGCATCGCGTCCCGGGGCTTCCGGCCTGCCCGGGCTCGTCATCCGTTCTGGTGCCAGTGCGTCAGCGGCCGAAGGGGGCTTGCGCCCCCTCTCGCGCCGGTTCGCGTCAGATTGACACCGGTTTGGCGCTTGGCGAGCTTACATAGCTACCCATCCCGCTCGCGGGAAGGAGCCTCGAGGGTTCAGAGGAGGTCCCCCCGGGCGGTACGCGAGCCGGATCACACCCGCGAAACCCTCCCGGAGCCAGCGGTGGCACCATGCTGAAGTCTCTTCGTGGCCGGATCATCTTCATCGCCGTGATCCTCGGGATCTGCGGCTACTACATCTACGCCAACGGCCTGAAGCTGGGACTCGATCTGCAGGGCGGCATGCACCTGGTGGTCGAGATCGACGACCCGGACGGCACCCTCACCGACGAGGCGCGCGCCGACGCCATCGACCGCGCCGAGACGGTCCTGCGCACGCGCATCGACGAACTCGGGGTCGAGGAGCCGCTCATCCAGAAGGTGGGCAGCGACCGCATCATCGTCGAACTCGCGGGCATCAGCGACGAGAATCAGGCCAAGGACGTCATCCGGCGCGCCGCCTTCCTCGAGTTCAAGCTGGTGCGCTCGTGGGTGGATTTCGCCCCCGATCTTCCGCGCATCGACCGCGTGATCGTCGCAACCCTGGGGGCCGATTCGCTGAGCAGCCTTGGCCGCGACGTGCAGGCCCCGACATCCTCGATCGAGGAACTGCTCTTCGGCGCCGCGTCGGAAGAAGGAGATTCCGCGGCAGCCGAGGAAGGCGGAGCCGAGGCCGGGGAGGATGCCGCCGTGGATGCGGAGGGCGAGCAGGTCGCCCAGGATGACGCTGCCGAGGCCGCGGAGGACGATTCCGCCGTCTTGAGCCCGTTCACCGCGCTCCTCAACCAGGGCAGCGAGGACGGCGTCTACCTGGTGGCAGAAGAGGACGTGGAGGCGGCGGAGCTGTTCCTGAGCATCCCGGAGGTCCAGCGCGCCATGCCGCGCGACATTTCCCTCCAGTGGGGCATGGATCCCGTCGGCCTCACCGGCAGGATCTATCGCCAGCTGTATGTCCTGAACGAGGACGCCTTCATTACCGGCCAGATGCTCGAGAACGCGGTTTCCGCGCGCGATCAACAGTTCAATACGCCGCAGGTGCAGTTCGAGCTGTCCCGCCGGGGAGGCCGCCGCTTCGCCGAAGTGACCGGGCAGAACGTCGGCGAGTTCCTCGCCATCGTGCTCGACGGCGAGGTGGTGAGCGCCCCGGTCATCCGCGACCGCATCGGCGCGCGCGGTCAGATCGAGCTCGGCGGCTCGACCCTGCAGGAGGCGAGCGACCTCGCCCTGGTGCTGCGCGCCGGCGCCCTGCCCGCTCCGCTGCGCATCATGGAAGAGCGCACGGTCGGCCCCTCCCTCGGTCAGGACTCGGTGGACCAGGGGCGCATAGCCGGGATGATCGGTCTCGTTCTGGTGGTCCTGATCATGTGCACCTACTACCGCGTTGCCGGCATCCTCTCGGTGTTCGCACTGGGCGTGTACGTGGTCCTGGTGCTGGGCGGCCTGGCCATGTTCGGGGCGACGCTGACCGTGCCGGGCATCGCGGGGCTCATCCTCTCGGTCGGCATGGCGGTGGATGCCAACGTGCTCATCTTCGAACGCATCCGGGAGGAACTTGATGCCGGAAGGGCCGTGCGCACCGCGGTCGAGGACGGCTTCGGCAACGCCTTGTCGGCGATCGTGGACGCCAACCTCACGACCCTGATCACGGCGCTGATCCTGTTCCAGTTCGGCACCGGGCCCGTGCGCGGCTTCGCCGTCACGCTCTCCATCGGGATTCTGGCTTCCTTCTTCACCGCGCTCTACGTGACGCGCAGCTTTTTCTTCATGTACCTGTCCCGGAAGAGGGCCACGGATCCCATCAGCATCTGAATCGCGAGACCATCTGAATCATGAGACTCTTCGGAAACGCGCGATACCGCTTCATCGAGGCGCGCAGGAAGGCCTACGTCTTCTCGGCCGTGGTACTCGTCATCGCGCTGGCGTCGATGGTGGCGAACATTGTGGTCATCGGCAGCTGGCAGAACTACGGCGTGGACTTCACGGGCGGCTCGCTGGTGCAGGTGCGCTTCGACGAGACGATGGACGCCGCGGAGCTGCGGTCCGCGCTGGGCGGCGCCCAGGCCCCTCCAATCACCAGCATCGGCAACGAAGGAAACGAGTTCGTGATCCGCGCCCCGCTGGCCGAGGACCGGGAGGTGGAGGCGGTGGCGCTGGAGATACGCGGGCAGATCCAGGGCGCCTTCCCGAATAGCGATATCGAGGTGGTCCGCACCGAACTGGTTGGCCCCAAGATCGGCGCGGAACTCCAGCAGAAGGCGGCGCTCGCGATCCTGTTCTCGTTCGCACTGACCCTCATCTATCTGGCCATCCGCTTCGAATTCCGCTTCGGCGTGGCGGCTGTCATCGCGACCGTCCACGACAGCCTCATCACGCTGGGCTTCCTGGCGCTCTTCCGGGTCGAGATCGCACTTCCGACGGTGGCGGCCATTCTGACCATCATCGGGTATTCGCTCAACGACACGATCGTAGTATTCGACCGGGTGCGGGAGAACCTGAACGCGAAGGGCGGCCGCCGCGAGGACCCGGTGGCGCTCGTCAACCGGTCGATCAACGAGACCCTTCCGAGGACGGTGCTCACCTCCGGCACGACGCTCGGGGTGCTGATGGCTCTGCTCATCTTCGGGGGCGCGGTGATCCGCGACTTCACCACCGTGTTGATTCTCGGGGTCCTGGTCGGGACCTACTCCTCGATCTTCGTCGCCTCGCCGGCGCTGCTGGAGATCCAGAGGCGCTGGGGCACGAAGGATCTGGTCGAAGCGCAGCGCGGAGGCCCGAGAGGGCCGGTGGGCAGAACCCCGCCGTCTCGGCGGCCCGGGAAGAGAAAGAAGCGAGGCAGGAAAGGGCGGAAGGTCGCTGGCGCTCGCGCCTGAGCCGGCGAGGCCGGGCCTGCGGATGTGCCGGCCACCATATCCCGGATTCCCGGCCCTGCGTGTGCAGTCGCAAGGCCCGCCGGGTCCACGACCACGATGCTGTTCGAATCCCACTGCCATCTGACCGACCGGCGCTTCGACGCCGACCGGGTCGAGACCATCGAGCGGGCGCGCGCCGCCGGGGTGGGGGCGATCGTCTCCATCGCATCCTCGGTGACGGACGCGGAGCGGGTGGCGGAGCTCACGCGGGCGCACCGGCTGGTGTGGGGGACGGCGGGCGTACATCCCCACGAGGCGGGACGGGCCGGCCCGGACGACGTGCGGCGGGTGGCGGAACTGCTGGATGCCTCCTCGCGCCTTGTCGCGGTCGGCGAGACCGGCCTGGACTACCACTACGACTTCTGTCCGCGCGACCGCCAGCGCGACCTGTTCCGCGCCCATGCCCGCCTGGCAGCCGAGACCGGGCTGCCGCTGGTGGTGCACTCGCGGTCGGCGGATGACGACACCCGCGCGGTGATCGATGAGTTCAGGGGCGCGGCACGAGGGGTGCTCCACTGCTTCACCGGCGGGATGCGGCTGCTCGAAGAAGCGCTCGACGCCGGCTGGCACATCTCGTTCACCGGGCTCGTCACCTTCAGGAACTTCGACGGCCAGGAAGCTCTGCGGGCGGTGCCCTCGGACCGTCTCATGATCGAGACCGACTCGCCCTACCTGGCGCCCGTGCCGCATCGGGGCCGGCGCAACGAGCCCGCCTGGGTGGCGCGGGTGCGGGACGGCGTGGCGGATGTGCGGGGTGAGAGCCCGGAAGAGGTGGAGCGCTACACCGCCCGCAACGCCCTCCGATTCTTCGGCCTGCAACCCGCGCAAGCAGAGGGCCGCGTCGAGCACTCGTCGGCCGCGCAGTGACGCCGCCCGCCCGCCCCATCCAGGTGCTTCCGGACTCGGTGGCGAACCAGATCGCCGCCGGCGAGGTCGTCGAGCGTCCGGCGTCGGTCGTGAAGGAGCTTGTCGAGAATGCCCTGGACGCCGGCGCCGCGCACATCCGGGTCGAGGTGGAGCGGGGCGGGAGGCAGCGCATCCGCGTGATCGACGACGGGGCCGGCATGGGGCGCCAGGATGCGATCATGTGCCTCGAGCGCCACGCCACCAGCAAGATCACGAACGCCCGCGAGCTGCGCGGGGTCGCGAGCTTCGGATTCCGCGGCGAGGCGCTGCCCTCGATCGCGGCGGTAACGCGGCTGACGCTCGAGACCTGCGACGAGTCGCGCGCGGGCACCCGCATTCGGGCGACCGGCGGGACCATCACCAGCGTCGACGATCACGCGCGCGCCCGCGGCACCACCCTGGAGGCGGCCAACCTCTTCTTCAACGCGCCCGCGCGCAGACGCTTTCTGAAGAGCGGATCCGCGGAAACCCGGGTGGTGGCCGCCGAACTCACGTCGCTCGCCCTGGCCCATCCCGAGGTCGCGTTCACCCTCACCTCCGACGGGCGCACGCTGATTGATCTGCCGGCAGACCCCGGCCCCGCGCGCCGGGTCGGCCGGCTGTGGGGCAGAGACGCCCGCGCCTCCATGTTCGGGTTCGCGGGGACGGGGAAGGTCGGCCGGGTTGGCGGCCTCCTCCAGCGCCCCGACCAGGCACGTCCCGGCCCGCGCCGCACCTACCTTTTCGTGGGCGGCCGACCGTTCCGGGACAAGGGCCTGAGGGACACGGTACGCCGGGCCTACCGCACCACCATTCGGGAGGCCGTGCGCCCCTGGTTCTTTCTCTACCTCGACCTCCCTGCCGGTGAGGTCGACGTGAACGTGCACCCGGCCAAGCTGGAGGTGCGCTTCCGCGACCGGACCGCTGTGGAAGGCTTCATCGAGGACGAAATCCGGCGCGCGCTCGCGGGTGAGGAAAGCGCCGCCACGCTCGACGCTCCCGGCGAGTCCCACGACACGGCTTCGGGCGCGCAGAACCCGGCGCCGGAATCGAGCCCGTCCTCCGCTCCGCCGGTTGGCGATGGCGCAGGCACGGCCAGGGTGCGCGAGTCGGCGAAGTACGCTCCCGGGACGGCGGACCGGTCGTCCGACCCATCCTCCGAATCCGCCAAAGCGCAGATCGCGCTCTTCGCCAGCGGGGCGCCCGCGGCCGCCGATGCAGCCAGGCCGCTCGCTCCGGCCGAGGAAGTTCCCGTGGAACCCGCGCGCCTCTGGCAGCTTCACGGGACCTACATCCTCGTCGAAGTGCGCGGTGGGATGATGATGATCGACCAGCACTCCGCCCACGAACGCATCCTCTTCCAGGAGCTGATGGAGGCCTTCGGCAAGGGCGGGCAGCCCGGCCAGCGCCTGCTGTTCCCGATCACCCTGACCCTGCCGCCGGCCGAATACCAGCACGTCGAGCCGCTGTTTGGCATGTTCGCCCGGGCGGGCTTCGAGGTCGACGGGTTCGGGGGCAACTCGATCATCGTGCACGCGGTTCCGAACCCGCATCCATACTTCGACGCCGAGCGGTGTCTGCGCGAGATGATCGGCGAGCTGACCCACGGCTCGGAACTGGTGCGCGCCGCCCGCAACCAGCACGAGCGCATCGCGATGACCTTCGCCTGCAAGGGCGCCATCAAGGCCGGCCGGGAGCTGGCGCAGGAGGAGATGCGGGAGTTGATCGATCGGCTCTTCGCCACCGATCTCCCGCATCACGACGTGCATGGGCGTCCGACCGCCGTGCGCCTGTCCCTGTCGGAGCTGGAGCGCCGCTTTGGCCGCACCTGAGTTCCTCGCCATCATCGGCGCGACCACCACGGGCAAGACCGCGCTCTCGCTGGCGGTCGCCGAGGCGCTGGACGGCGAGGTGATCTCCATGGACTCGCGACAGATCTACCGCGGCATGGATATCGGCACCGACAAGGTGGCCGGCGGCATCCGCGCCCGCATCCCGCATCACGGCGTCGACATCCGGGATCCGGACGAATCCTACAGCGCCGGCGAGTTTGCCCGCGACGCCGTCCGCTGGATGAGCCGAATCCGCGCGCGCGGCCGGGTGCCGGTACTGGCGGGAGGCACCGGCTTCTTTCTGAAGGCTCTCGTGGAACCCCTCTTCGAGGAGCCGAAACTGGACCCGGGTCGGGTGGCGCGCCTGCGCCGTTTCCTTGCGCAGCGCGGGCTGGAAGAGCTGGAGCGCTGGGTGCGCGTGCTGGATCCGGAACGAGCCCGGCTAGCAGTCGCGGGCGGGATCCAGCGCATCGAGCGCACCCTCGAAGTGACCCTGCTCACGGGCCGCCCGCTGTCGTGGTGGCACCGAACCGCGCAGGCGAACGCTCCGGCCGCCGAGGGCATGGTCGTGGTGCTGGAACTTCCGCGCGACGAACTCTACGGCCGGATCAACGAGCGCGTGAGCACGATGGCCGAGCGGGGAATGATCGAAGAAGTCCGAGTCCTCGCGGCTCGCGGCTACGGGGCGGACGATCCCGGGATGTCCGGCACAGGCTATCGCGAGATCCTCGGACACCTGGAGGGACGTCTTGGCCTCGAGGAGGCTCTGGACGCGACCCGGCGCGCAACCCGTGGCTACGCCCGCCGGCAGCTCACCTGGTTCCGCAACCAGTTGCCCCCGGACGCAGTCAGAATCGATGGCCTGAAGCCGCTTGAAACTCAATGCGCCGAGGTGCTGGGGGCCTGGCGGGCGCGGGGCGGCGCCGGCCGTGAGACGCGGGACCGGTGAGCGTCTGGGAAGCCGTCCTGCTGGGTGTGGTCCAGGGGTTGACCGAGTTCCTCCCGGTCTCCAGTTCAGGGCACCTGGTCGTCGGCCAGGCGCTGCTCGGAATCGAACTTCCCGGTGTTGCCTTCGAGGTCGCCGTGCACTTCGCGACGCTGGTGTCGGTGCTGGTCGCATACCGGCGGCGCGTGGGTGCGCTCATCCTCGGGTCGGTCCGGCTGGACCCCGGGACGTGGCGCTACATCGGGCTCATCGCCCTCGCCAACGTGCCGGCGGCAGCGGTCTATTTTCTCCTGGGGGATGTCGTGGAGGCGGCGTTCGAGACGCCGGCCGCGGCGGGCGTGGCGTTCCTGGTCACGGGCGGGGTGCTGTGGAGCGCACGCGCGGCGATGCGGCGCGCGACGCCGCAGCCTGCACCGTTCCCGGGCGCGCGCGGGCTGGGCGTCGCGATGCTCATCGGGGTCGCCCAGGCATTCGCGCTCCTTCCGGGCATCTCGCGCTCGGGTTCCACTGTGGTGGCGGCCCTCTGGCTGGGCGTCGAGTCCGACGACGCGGCCGAGTTCTCGTTCCTGATGTCTGTGCCCGCCATACTCGGAGCCGCCCTCCTTCAGCTCGTGGACGCCGGGGCCACGGCGCCGGCCCTCGGCACCGCGCCGCTCGCATTCGGGGCGGTGGCGGCCGCCACGACCGGTCTGGTTGCCATCAGGATCTTCCTGGCCGCGCTGCGCGCCCGTTCGTTCCACCGCTTCGCCCCGTACCCCTGGGTTCTGGGGCTGCTCTTCCTCGGGTACCTGTGGATCGGGTAGGCGGCGGAGCCATGCGTGGCGGCAGGCCGGTCCGGCGTTCCGGCGACCGCGGCTCCCGGATCTGGCAGGGCGAACCGGTCGCCCGCTGGGCGGAGCGGTGGGGCTTGCCGCTCCTCGAAGTGCACCGCCGCCTCGGCTCGACCAACGACCGCGCCCGCCGCATCGCGCGCGGGGGCGCGCCAACGTTTTCGGTGGTCATCGCTGACGAACAGACCCGGGGGCGGGGGCGGGAAGGGCGGCGTTGGCTGTCGCCGCCCGGCTCCGGGCTGTGGATGACCGTGGTGCTCGCGAGGCGCCCATCCGGACATCCCATCGTCCCGCTCCTGGTCGGAATCGCGGCCGCGCGCGCGATCGAGGAAGTCTGTCCGGACTTGCGGGCGGAGATCGAGTGGCCGAACGATCTTGTCGTGGCGGGCCGCAAGGTCGGCGGCATCCTGTGCGAATCATGGGACGACGGTGCCGGGGGCCGGGGCATGGCGATCGGAACGGGCATCAATACCTCGCAGCGCGCGGCGGACTTCCCGCCGGAACTCCGCGGCCGCGCCGGGTCGCTGTGCATGATGAGCGCAACCTCCCTGTCGAGGCCCGCCCTGGCGGGTGCGCTGCTCGCGCGGATGCGGGAGCTGTTGACCCCGGAAGCGGCCCGGCTCGAGGGAGCGCTGCACCGGGAGCTCACCTGGCGCGATGCCTTCGGGGGCCGCGGCGTCGTTCTGGGGAGCGGCGAGACCGGAACGGCCCGCGGGATCAGCTCGGCGGGGGCGCTCCTTTTCGAGGAATCCGGAGGCGCGAGGCGCGAGATTCGTTCCGGCAGCGTGAGGCTGTTGCCGGATCCGTAGGCATCCACCCGAGGAACCACGACATGCATCTGGTAATGGATGTGGGCAATACCGAAACCGTGCTCGCGCTCTTCGTCCCCGGCGAGGAAGGGGTCGCGGGCCGCTGGCGGGTGAGCACCCACGTGCCGCGCACCCCCGACGAATACGTGCTGCTGCTCGGCGCGCTCCTCCGCTCGGACGGCTGCGATCCCGGCGCCCTGACCCGCGTGGTGCTGGGCTCGGTGGTCCCCTCCGCCTCCGATGTCCTGCGGGAAGCCGCGGCCCGGCTTGGTTCCGCGGAGCTGGTGGTCATCGACGCGTCCACACCCCTGCCCATCGTCCTCGACGTGGAGGAGCCGCGCACCGTGGGCGCCGACCGCGTCGCCAACACCATGGCCGCTTCCCGGCTCTTCGGGCGCGACTGCATCGTCGTCGACCTGGGCACCGCCACCACTTACGACTGCATCACCGCCGATGGCCGCTTCCAGGGGGGTGTCATCGCGCCGGGCCTCATGTCCGGCAAGGAGTGGCTCGCGGCCCGGACCGCCAAGCTTCCGCCCGTGGAGTTCATTCCCCCGAAGCGGGTGATCGGCAAACGCACCGAATCCTGCATCCACTCCGGCATCTTCTTCACCACCATGGACGCGATCGCGGGGATGATCGAGCGAGTTCGAGCGGAATGGGACGCTGCCGATCCCATGGTCGTGGGCACCGGCGGCTTCTCTCCGCTGGTGGCGAAGCACGTGCCCGCCTTCGACCACGTGGACCCGCTGCTCACGCTGATCGGGCTGGAGCTGGCGGGCGAGTATGTGGCGGAACACTCGGGGTAGCGCTGATCTGACGGAGCATCCATGTAGCCCGGCGCGAACCGGAGCCGCACGAAGCCCGACTTGCGGGGGTATGCATGGTGGCACGACCCACGACCCCGAGCCCGTCCTGTAACCGGGAGAGAAGGCCATGAGGAGACCTGAGCCGTGGCGGGCCGCGCCCGCTCGCACCGTTGCATGGCCCACCCTGGCGCTGGCTCTGATCGTCGCCTGCGTCGGCGATGACGAGGCGGCGCCGACCGGGCCTCCGGAGCCTCCCGTCGCCACAACCGTCAGCATCTCGCCGGCCGCCCTCGACTTCTCCTCATTCGGCGAGACGCTCCAGTTGACTGCGGCCGTCGTCGACCAGAACAGCCAGACGATGGCGGGGGCGCCCGTCAGCTGGACGACCAGCGACAACTCGGTAGCGAGCGTGAGCGCCGGTGGACTGGTCACCGCGGTTGCGAACGGAAGCGCCACCGTCACGGCCACCTCCGGCAGCGCGGCCGGTACCGCCTCCGTCACCGTCGCCCAGCGGACGGCACGCGTCGGCGTCTCACCGGCTTCCGTGGAATTCTTGTCCCTCGGCGATTCCCTGCAGCTCACAGCCGCGCCGTTCGACGCGAACGACAATGCCGTCGAAGACGCAACCGTTGCTTGGTCCTCGGGAGACGAGGCCGTCGCCACGGTCGATTCCAGCGGCCTGGTCACCGCGGCCGGAAACGGCACTGCGAGCATCACCGCTCAAGCGGGCGCCGCGAGTGGGGCCGCCGCGGTCACCGTCTCGCAGGTGATGGTCGAGATGGACGTGGTGCCGGCCGCAACGACGCTCTTCTCGCTCGGCGATACCATCCGCCTGGTCACGAGCGGTGTGGACGCCAACGGCCACCCCGGCCCGGCCATGGCCGTAAGCTGGGTTTCCCAAAACGACGCCGTCGTGACGGTCGATGCGATGGGGCTGATCACCGCGGTGCGCACCGGCAGCACGGACGTGTTCGCGACCGCCGCGGAGCTGCTCGATTCCGCGGGCGTCACCGTCGCGCAGCTTGCGACGGAGGTGCGCGTCACCCCGGAGGTCGACACCCTAGCGGTCGGCGACATGCTACGCCTGACCGCCGTCGCGCTCGACGCGAACGGACATGAGGTCGAAGACACCGACTATCTCTGGTCGACATCCAACCCGACGGCGGCGACGGTGGACGACACCGGCCTGGTGACGGCCGTGGGGCCGGGAACCGGAAACATCAAGGCCCAAGCGACCCGCGGGGGCGCGAACTACGTCGGCACCGCGACCATCACGGTGCTCGGGTCATCGGCTGGGGGAAGCGGCGCGGACCCTTGACAACGCCGTCCGCGCGCGCAAGCCCTTAGAGCCATCATGATACAAGTGAGCATACAGGATGTGATGTCCCGGCGGGCGTGCCCGGGACAGCTGGCTTCCCGTTGACGCGGCAGGAGCTCCTCGACCTGATCGCCGGCGGCGAGAGCCCCGAGGTCGAGTTCCAACGTTCGCTCGGGCGAGACTTCGGCAGGGAGCTGTGCGCGTTCGCGAACGGAGACGGTGGGATCGTCCTGCTCGGGGTGTCCAAGTCCGGGGAGGTGGTGGGCGTAGGGAACCACCGCCGGACGCGCGTCAAGGTGCTCACCGTTGCCCGGTCGGGGGACCCGCCGATCGTGGTGGAGGTCGAGAGCGTGGGCGAAGTGATGCGCGTGACCGTCCCGCCCCAGAAGAACAAGCCCTATTCCATCGGATGGCGCGCCTTCGTGCGCGAGGGGAGCAGCAGCAGGCGACTGACGAATGCGGAGATCAAGGATCTCTACTACGCCGTCGGACGCGCTCACTTCGACAAGGAGCCCTGTGAGGCTTTTTCGATGGAGGCTCATCTCAAGGCCGACGTCTGGGAGCGGTTCATCGGTCGGGTGAAGATTCCGGAAGCCATGCACGCGATGCTGGCGCTGCGCAACCTCGGCCTCGTCGACAACGAGGACCGGATGACGTACGCCGGCGCGTGGCTGCTCGCCCGGGACATCCGCCAGTTCACCGAGCGCGCGCACGTATCCTGTGCTCTCTTTCGGGGGACCGAGGAGGCGGGAAGCCTCGAACGGCAGGACTTTCACGGCTCGCTGCCCGACATCGCGGACGAAGTGCTGGCGTGGGTTCTGCGCAGAATCGACGTCCAGTTCACGATCTGGCGTGAAGACGCCAGGCGCCGTCCCGAGCTCCCCGAAGAGGCCTTGCGCGAGGCGCTCGCGAACGCGATCGCCCACCGTGACTACCGTTCCCGCAACCACGTGCAGGTACGTGTCTTCAAGGACCGCGTGGTGATCGCCAGCCCCGGAGGGCTGCCCGAGGGCATGAACGAGGGCGATCTGGGAACCAGGAGCGTTCCCCGCAATCCGCTGCTCTACAGCATGCTCGCCCGCATGGGCCTGGTTGGAGGAATGGGCACCGGCATCCAGCGCATGAAGTCGCTCTGCCGGGAGTACGGGGTCCTGGAGCCTCGGATCGAGTCTTCCGGAACCGAAGTCACCACAAGCTTCCGGCGCCCGCCCGCCATCCGGCTCCAGCCCTCGGGCATCGACGACGACGACTTCGCCGCCATGCAGGCAAGCCTGTTCAACCCGCAGGATGCAGGGACGAAAGGCCCTGACCGACACACGGATCCCACGCCGGTTTGGGAGCGCATGACCACGGTCCAGGTCAGGGATCTGGTACGAGTTCTGGATCGCGATCGATCCCGGGTGCAGATTCTCCAGCGCCTCGGCCTCAGGAACCGGAGCAACCTGGTGGTCAACTACCTGCGGCCGGCGCTCGACGCCGGGCTCATCGAGATGACGATCCCGGACAAGCCCACGAGCGGCAGACAGAGGTATCGGCTCACTCCCATGGGGCGTGAGTTGCGGCTGGCGCTGAAAGAAGACGCGCGCGCCCGCGGCGCCGGCGGATCCGCCTCTCCTGGCCCTGATTGACGAGAAGCCCGGGCGACATTGACCGCCATGCTCATCGTCGCCGCCGCCACCCTGGCTGTCTGGGTGGCCATGACGCTCGTAACCCTGTACAGCTACCGGCACGTCGCCCGCCTCGAACGGATCGGAGACGCCCGCGACGGCGATCCGCCTCTCCCCCGGCTGTCGGTGGTGGTGGCCGCCCGGAACGAGGAAGCGCGCGTGGAACAGGCGCTCACGTCGCTGCTCGCCCTCGACTATCCGGACTACGAGGTCATCTTCGTCGACGACCGTTCGCAGGACCGCACCGGCGAGATCGCGGATCGGCTGAGCGCGCAAGACGACCGCCTCAGGGTGCTCCACGTCGAGGAATTGCCCGCGGGATGGTTCGGGAAGAACCACGCGTCCTGGCGCGGGGCGCTGGCGGCCAGGGGGGACCTGCTTCTCTTTACCGACGGGGACGTGGTGTTCGGCCGCGAGGCGGTGAGGCGCGGGGTGCGCCATCTCCTGAGAAGCAGGCTGGACCATGTCGCCGTCCTGCCCGCGCTGGAGATGCGAAGTCCCATGCTGCAGGCCTGCATGATCGTGTTCCACTGGGGCGCGCACGTCACGGCGAGGCTGTGGCAGGTTCGCGACCCACGGAGCACGGCCTCTTTCGGCGTGGGTGCCTACAACCTGTTCCGGACGGACTCCTACCGCGCCATCGGAGGACACAGGCAGGTGGCCCTGCGTCCCGACGAGGACTATCAACTGGGCCGACTGGTGAAGCTGACCGGCCACCGTTCGGACCTCGTCCGGGCCGAATCCAGCGTGCGGTGCGAGTGGTATCCGGACGTCCGGAGTCTGATCCGGGGGACGGAGAAGAACCTCTTCGCGTTCAGGGACTACCGGATCGCGGCCGTCCTCGTGCAGACGGCCGGACTGCTGTGGACCGGGATTGCGCCCGTCGTGCTGGGTATCGCGCTCGTCCCCGTGGACGCTTTCGTCGCTGCGCTGTTCGCCGCTTCCGCGATGATTGCCTGGGGGTTCGCCATATGCATCGCCAGAGTTTCCCGCTTCCGCTGGTGGAGCGGACTGGCGCTTCCGGTGGCCAGTGCGGTCATCGCCTGGAGTTGGTGGCGCTCCATGATCGTCACACTCCGGGGACGCCTGGCCTGGGGAGGTCCTGCGGTTCCATTGTCCGAGCTGCGCGCGGCCCGCGTGCGGGCGATGGACGAACGTGGAAATGCGTGAGTATCATTGAAGCCGGCGATGATTCAGCCAGGAGAATATAGTGTCGAGATACCTTGCCGTCGTGGTTGCGATCGGTTGCGCCGCCGGGGCCGCTCACGTCCCGGCCGGTGCGCAGACCCCGTCCGCGGGCGACCCCGCGAGAACGATCGAGGTCACGATTTCGGAGGGCACCAACGTGGCCGTCGCCCTCTCGCCGGACGAGAGCACGCTCGCGCTCGATTTGTTGGGCCGCATCTGGGTGATGCCCGCCATCGGGGGAGCCGCAACGGCCCTCACCGATCCCGTGGGGGATGCGCGCCAGCCGGCATGGTCGCCGGACGGAAGCCGCATCGCCTTCCAGGCGTATTGGGACGGCAACTACCACATCTGGAGCGTGGGCACGGACGGGACGGAGTTGCGCCAGCACACGCGCGGCCGGTTCGACCACCGCGAGCCGCACTGGTCGCCGGACGGCGGCCGCCTCGCGTTTTCGTCGGACCGGGGCGGGAGCTACGACGTGTGGGTGACGGGACTGGACGGCGGGGGACTCGAGCGCCTGACGGACTGGCCCGGCAACGAATACGGGCCCGCGTTTTCTCCGGATGGCGGGGAGGTCGCCTTCGCGGCGGATGGGGATCGGTCCGGGATCTGGGTGACCGAAAGCGGGGGACCCGGGGTCGTGGCCGGAGACGGCGGGCCGCGAAGGGTCGCGGAAGGGGATGGGGGTGAGTTGAATGCGCCTTCGTGGAGCACGGACGGCGGGACGCTCTCGTTCAACTCGATAGGGGAAGGGCGGTCGCGCCTGTACGCGGTGGCGGTGAGCGGAGGCGAACCGCGTACCCTTACCGGCGAGGAAGAGGATGTCTTTCCGTTCCGGGCATCATGGACGGCGGACGGGGATCTGTACCATACCGGGGACGGGCTGGTGCGGTGGCGCCGGGGCGACGGCAGCGGCCGGCGGGACGTGGCGTTCTCGGCAACGGTGGCTCTGGACCGGACCGGCTACCCGAGGCGGCCGCGCGATCTGCGGGCGTCCGGCCCGTTCCAGGTGCGCGGCATCGTATCGCCGGCGGTCTCGCCCGACGGGACGCAGGTGGCGTTTTCCGCGCTGGGCGACCTCTGGCTGCACACCATCGGCGGGGAAGCGGCGCGCCTCACCGACGATCCCTGGATCGAGGCCGATCCCGCGTGGTCGCCCGATGGCGGCCGCCTGGCGTTCGCCTCCGACCGGGACGGGTCGCTCGACCTGTACGTGCGCGACCTCGGGGCGGGGAGCGACCGCCGGGTGACCGAGGGCGCCGCCGCCACCATGCCGGCCTGGTCGCCGGACGGGAGCCGTATCGCCTTCGTGGGATCGGCGGCCGGGACGGCGGTGCAGGTGGTCGATCTGGCGACCGGGACGGTGGAGACGCTGCGTGCCGGGTTGAACGGGGCGGGGCGGCCCTCCTGGTCGCCCGACGGCGCCTCCGTGCTGGTCTCCGCGCTCTCGCCCTACTCGGGGCGCTTCCGGGAGGGCGTGAACCGAGCGCTGGTGGTGCCCGCCCGCCCGCTCCGCACCGCGGACGCGGCCGGGATGCCCGGAGCCGACGCTCTTCCGGTTCCGAGCGGAGGGGCGCGTGCGTCCACCGCGGGTGAACCTGACCGGGTCGCCGAGCGCGGGTTGCGCACGGCCACCACCACGGTGCCCGCCCTCCCCGTCCCCCGCGGCCACGGCCACACCCACGATCTGCCCGCCTGGGTGGGCGGCGACCCGGAGCCGGCCGCCTCGCCCGCCAACCCCTTCCAGGCCGCCGACCGCTACCTCGACCTGCCCCTGCACGGGTCGGTCGGCAGCCGCGCCAACGACGGCCCGGCGTGGTCGCCCGACGGCCGCCATGTCGCCTACATCTCCGACGGCGTGCTCTGGACGGTCGCCATGACCCCCGAGGGCGAGACCGCCGACCTCCCCCGCCGCCTCACCAACGAGGCCGCCGACGATCCCTCCTGGACCGGCGACTCGCGCTCTCTCGTCTACCTGAGCGACGACCGCCTGCGCCGCATCGACGTGCTCACCGGCGCCGCCGAGGACATCACGCCCACCCTCGCCTGGACGCGCCCGGCGCCTCCGGCCTCGGTGCTGGTTCGCGCCGGCGCCCTCTTCGACGGCCGTTCCGAGACGCTCCGCCGCGACGTGGACATCGTCATCGAGGACGGCGTCATCACCGAGGTGGCCGACCGCGACCCCGCGCGCACCGCCGACCGGGTCGTGGACGCCGCCGGGCAGGTGGTCATGCCCGGCCTGATCGAGATGCACACCCACGGCGGCCTCGCCGACGGGGAGGCCAAGGGGCGGCTCTGGCTCTCGTGGGGGGTGACCGCCACCCGCTGCCCCGCCTGTGACGGCTACGAACTCACCGAAGCCAAGGAGGCCGGCGAGTCCGGCCGGCGCATCGCGCCGCGCATCTTCGGGACCGGCGGCACCATCGACGGCAGCCGCATCTACTATCCCAACGCGCCCGCCCTGGGCGCGAGCGCGCAGGTCGAGCTGCAGATGGGGCGCGCCGCCACCCTCGGCCACGACATGATCAAGACCTACGTACGCCTCTCGGACCCGGTGCAGCGCCGGGCCATCGCCGAGGCGCATGCCCTCGGGATCCCGGTCAGCTCGCACGAACTTTATCCGGCGGTCGCGTACGGAGGCGACGGGGTCGAGCACGTGCGCGGCACCAGCCGGCGCGGCTACTCGACCAAGGTCTCCGAGACCAACGGGATCTATGCGGACGCGGTCGATCTCCTGGCCGCCTCGGGCATGACCCTCACGCCCACGGTCGGCATCTACGGGGGGTATGGCCTGCTCGCCGCCGAGGCGCCCGACCTCTTCGACGACCCGCGCGTCGAGACCTTCTTCCCGGACGCGTCCGCCAGCGCGCGCATCCCTCCCGATCTGGCCCTGGCGCGCCGCATGGTCGAACGCATGTCCTCTCTCCCGCGCAGGGTGCACGAGGGCGGGGGCCGGGTGATCATGGGCACCGACTCGCCCATCATCCCGCGCGGCCTCAGCCTGCACGCCGAGATGGAGATCCTGGTCCGATACGGCCGCATGCGTCCCGTCGACATCCTGCGTGCCACCACGTCGGAGTCGGGCGACGCCCTCGGGTACGAGGGACGCCTCGGCGTGGTCACCCCCGGTGCCTTCGCCGACCTGATCGTCCTCGACGAGGATCCCCTGCAGGACATCGCCGCGACCCGCTCCGTGCACACGGTCATCCTGGGCGGAGTCGTGCATACGCTGGAGGAGCTGCTCCGGCCTCCCGAATAACGCCGCGTCGCCTCTCGGGGCGGAACCTGTCCAGCCCGGTGTCCCGGCGCTCTCCGGAAGGGTTGACATCCGTTATCCCCAGGGTACCTTTCTGGCCGTTAGCACTCCTTGGCGTCGAGTGCTAACAAACGCTCGCGCCGGAGATCCGGCCGGAAAGACCTGTATTCGGACCACCATCCACAGGAGAACCCACGCATGGCAACGAGTGCAGCGAACAGAATCAAGCCGCTCGCCGACCGGGTCGTCGTCCAGGCGGCCGAGGAGACGGAGCAGACCCGCGGCGGCCTCTACATCCCGGACACCGCCCAGAAGGAGAAGCCCCAGCAGGGCACCGTGCTCGCGGTCGGCCCCGGCAAGCTCTCCGACGACGGCACGCGCATCGCGGCCGACGTCTCCGTCGGCGACACCGTCCTGTACGGCAAGTACAGCGGCACCGAGGTCACGGTGGACGACGAGGAGTTGCTCATCCTCCGCGAGTCGGACATCCTCGCCATCATCACCGACTGACCGCTTCCCCCGAGAAACCGAACGGCAACACGACGGGCCGGTGGCGGCCGGGCGCCGCCCGCGGCTCTAAACAGAGGAGAAACAAAGCATGGCAGCCAAGGATCTCAGATTCGAAGTGGATGCCCGCACGCGCCTCAAGGCCGGCGTCGACAAGCTGGCCAGGGCCGTGAAGGTCACCCTGGGCCCCAAGGGCCGCAACGTAGTGCTCGACCGCAAGTTCGGCTCCCCGCAGGTCACCAAGGACGGCGTGTCGGTGGCGAAGGAAGTCGAGCTCGAGGACGGCGTCGAGAACATGGGCGCGCAGATGGTGAAGGAGGTCGCCACCAAGACCTCCGACGTCGCCGGTGACGGTACCACCACCGCCACTGTGCTCGCTCAGTCCATCTTCGGCGAGGGGCTCAAGAACGTCACCGCCGGCACCAACCCCATGGGCATCCGGCGCGGCATCGAGCAGGCCGTCGGGTCCGTGGTGCGCGAGCTCGAGGGTCTCTCCGTCGAGACCCAGGGCAAGCGCGAGATTTCCCAGGTCGGCTCCATCTCCGCCAACAACGACAACGAGATCGGCGCGTTGATCGCCGACGCGATGGAGAAGGTGGGCAAGGACGGCGTGATCACGGTCGAGGAGGCGCGCGGCCTCAAGACGACGCTCGACACCGTCGAGGGCATGCAGTTCGACCGCGGCTACCTGTCGCCCTACTTCGTCACCGATCCGGAGCGGATGGAAGCAGTGATGGACGACCCCATGATCCTCATCCACGACAAGAAGATCTCGTCGATGAAGGACCTCCTGCCGATCCTCGAGAAGGTCGCGCAGATGGGCAAGCCCCTCCTGATCATCGCCGAGGACGTCGAAGGCGAGGCGCTGGCCACGCTGGTCGTGAACAAGCTGCGCGGAACGCTCAAGGTGTGCGCGGTCAAGGCGCCCGGCTTCGGCGACCGGCGCAAGGCCATGCTGCAGGACATCTCGATCCTGACCGGCGGCCAGGTGATCTCCGAGGAAGTCGGCTTCAAGCTCGAGAACGCCGTCTCCTCCGACCTCGGCAGCGCCAAGCGGGTGGTGATCGACAAGGACAACACCACGGTGATCGACGGGGCCGGGATGGCCGACCAGATCAAGGGCCGCATCGACGAGATCAAGGTGGCCATCGACAAGTCCACCTCCGACTACGACACCGAGAAGCTGCAGGAGCGGCTGGCGAAGCTGGCCGGCGGCGTGGCGGTCATCCATGTGGGCGCGGCCACCGAGACCGAGATGAAGGAGCGCAAGGCTCTGGTGGAGGACGCGCTGCACGCGACCCGCGCGGCCGTCGAGGAAGGCATCGTCCCCGGTGGCGGCGTGGCGCTGCTGAGGGCCCAGGGCGCGCTCAACGGCCTCGAGCTCGAGCGGCACGACGAGCAGGTGGGCGTGCAGATCCTGCGCCGGGCGCTCGAGGAGCCACTCCGGCAGATCGCGGAGAACGCGGGCGCCGAGGGCTCGATCGTGGTCGAGCACATCCGGCGGCACGAGAACACCAACTGGGGCTACAACGCCCAGACCGACACCTACGAGGACCTGGTGAAGGCGGGCGTGATCGATCCCACCAAGGTGGTGCGCACGGCGCTGCAGAACGCCGCTTCGATCGCGGGCCTGATGCTGACCACCGAGGCCGTGGTGGTCGAGCAGCCCGAAGAGGAGAAGGCGCCCGCCGGTGCCGGCGCCGGCATGGAGGGCATGGGCGGAGGCATGTACTAGCCTTCGACCCGCGCGGCCGGCCCCTGGTCCGGCCCGACACACGGGAGCCCGGGCGGCGATGGTCGTCCGGGCTCCCTGCCGTTCCGTCGGCGGCGCGCACAATTCGCGTTCCGCCGTGTATGTTCGGCGACCGTTGTTCCGAAGCATCCGAATCCCCGCAAATCTCCAGATGACAGATGCCTGACGAATCCATCCAGGTGCGGCTTCCCGACGGCAGCCCCGTCGAGGCGCCTCGCGGCAGCAGCGCCGCCGACATTGCGGCCGGCATCGGCCCCGGACTCGCCCGGGCCGCCCTGGCCGCCGTCGTGAACGGCGAAACGGTCGACCTGGGACGCCCCGTGCCGGAGGACTCGGAGGTGCGCATCCTCACCAGCCGGGACGACGACGCCCTCCCCGTGCTGCGCCACTCCGCCGCGCACGTCCTCGCCACCGCGGTGCGCGAACTGCATCCCACCGCGGGCATCGGCTTCGGTCCCCCGATCGAGGACGGCTTCTACTACGACTTCGAGGTCGACGAACCCTTCACGCCCGAAGACCTGGAGGTGTTCGAGGCCCGCATGCGCGACATCGTTGCCGCCGACCTTCCCTTCGAGCGGCGCCGCGTCAGCAAGGAGGAGGGCAGGGAGCTCTTCGCCGACGATCCCCTGAAGCTCGAGCGCCTGGAGGAACTTGAGGACGACGAGGTGATCACGGTCTACCGGGACGGTCCCTTCCTGGACCTGTGCCGCGGGCCGCACGTGCCCTCCACCGGCGGCGTGAAGCACTTCAAGCTGCTCTCCACCGCGGGGGCATACTGGAGGGGAGACGAGAAGCGGCAGATGCTGCAGCGCATCTACGGCACCGCCTTCTTCAGCAGGAAGGCGCTGGACGAACACCTGGAGCGGCTCGAGGAAGCGCGCCAGCGCGACCACCGCGTCCTCGGCAAGGAGCTGGACCTGTTCAGCGTCCAGGAGGATGTGGGGGCCGGATTCATCCTCTGGCACCCGAACGGGGGCCTGGTGCGCCACACGGTCGAGGAGTTCCTCAAGACGACCCTGCTCGAACACGGCTACGACCTGGTCTACAGCCCGCACGTCGCGCGCGAGCAACTGTACGAGACCTCCGGACACCTGGAGGTCTTCAGCGAAGACATGTTTCCCGCGATGGACGACGAGGGGAACCGCTTCCGCATGAAGCCGATGAACTGCCCGCATCACTTCATGATCTACCGGTCGCGCAGCCGGTCGTACCGGGATTTGCCGCTGCGGTATGCGGAACTCGGCACCTGCTACCGCTACGAGCGCGCGGGCGCCCTGCATGGAATGCTCCGCGTGCGGGGATTCACCCAGGACGACGCCCACCTCTTCGTGCGGGAGGACCAGATCAGCGACGAGTACCATCGCATGCTGGACCTGCTGGAGTACCTGCTGGACGTTTTCGGCTACGACTTCGAGGTGTCGCTGTCCACGCGGCCCGAGAAGGCGATCGGTAACCCGGCGGTCTACGACGCCGCGGTGGAGACCCTGGCCGGGGTGCTGGCCGATCGCGGACTGGACTACGAGGTGGACGAGGGAGGGGGTGCCTTCTACGGCCCCAAGGTGGATGTCGGGCTGGTGGACGCGCTGGGGCGGAAGTGGCAGGGGCCGACGTTCCAGTTGGACTACCTGATGCCCGAGCGCTTCGGCCTCGACTACGTCGGCAGCGACAACCAGCGCCACAACGTGGTGGTCATCCACCGCACCATGCTGGGGTCGATGGAGCGCTTCATCGGCGGGCTGGTGGAGCACTACGCGGGCGCCTTCCCGGTGTGGCTGGCCCCGGAGCAGGTGCGCGTCCTCCCGGTCTCGGAGGTGTGGAGCGAGAGCGCCCGCGAGCTGGTGGAGCTTCTGCGCGCGAAGGGGGTGCGCGCCCACCTGGACGACCAGGACACCCTCGGGTACCGCATCCGCGAGGCGGAGGTCAAGAAGGTGCCCTACATGGGGGTGGTGGGGAAGCGCGAAGCCGAGGCGGGGACGGTGGCGGTACGCCGGCGCGGCGCGGGCAGGAAGCAGGTGGTCATGGACCGGGAGGCGTTCGCCGGGCAGGTCGCAGAAGACATCCGCACGCGGGCGCGCTGGTAGCGGCCGGTCCCGCCGGCCCTTCAGCTCGCCGCCGGCGAGAGGCCGATCTCAAACACGGGCTCACCTTCGTTTCGCCCGACGTGCGCAACAAGTGGGTGGCGCGCCGGACCCTACTTGACAGTTGCAATCTCCGCTCCGGACAATGGACGGATGCCGCCTCGACCTCGCGTCGATCGCACTCGGGGATACGTATCGTCGGCGAGTTGCATCTCCTTCGGCGGAGGAACCGTGCACCCGGCTACCCGACCGAACGCCACCCACCCGGCACTCGCCCCTGTCCGTCTCACCCCTTGGCAGGAGGCCTGCCCATGCGCGCTCGCTTCGTTGGAATCAGACCCGGGCGCGCGACCATTGCGCTTGTCGCGACTATCGCGGCCGCGACGGCAAGGGTCGGCGCGCAGGGAACCGGCACGGTCACCGGAACGGTGGTGGACGGCCGCACCCTGCAACCGATGTCGGTCGTCCAGGTGGACATCCCAACCCAGGAGATCGGGGGGCTGACCCAGGCCAACGGTCAGTTCCTGCTCCTCAACGTTCCGGCAGGCACGCATCAGTTGCGGGCGACGCGAATCGGGTTCCGCACCGCCACCGTTCAGATCGACGTGACCGCCGGCCAGACCACCCGGATCGAAATCAACCTCACGGCGGAAGCGCTCGCGCTGGACGAGGTGGTCGTCACCGGCACGGCCGGCGGCACCCGGCAGCGCGCACTCGGCAACGCGATGGCCCGCGTAGCGGCCGCCGACGTGGCAGAAGTCGCGCCCATCAATACCATGCAGGACCTCCTGCAGGGACGTGAAGCGGGCGTGGGCTTCAAGCGAGTGTCGGGGAACGTCGGCACCGGATCGCCCATCCGCATCCGCGGCTACTCCAGCCTGAACGTCGGAAACAACCCGCTCATCTACGTGGACGGCATCCGGGTCGACAACGAGACGCAGGCGGGCCCCAACCTCCGCGACGGCCGCCAGGTGAGCAAGCTCGACGACATCAACCCCGAGGACATCGAGCGCATCGAGGTCATCAAGGGTCCGTCAGCCGCGACTCTCTACGGCACCGAGGCCTCCAACGGCGTTATCAACATCATTACCAAGCGCGGCGTCGAAGGCGCGCCCCAGTTCGACCTGACCATCAAGCAGGGCGCCACTTGGCTTCCCAATGCCCGCGACCAGGTGGGCGTCGCCTACGGAAAGGACACCGCGGGCAACATCATCTCCTTCAACATCTGGGACCAGGAGCGAGATGCCGGGCGGCAGTTCTTCACCACGGGCCACTCTCAGGGCTACGCGCTCAGCATGAGGGGCGGCACCGAACGGGTGCGCTACTACCTGGCCACCGACTGGGACGACCAGACCGGCATCGTCCGCTACAACTGGAACAAGGTGTTCAATACGCGCGCGAACGTCTCCGTGGTGCCGCACGAGTCGCTCCAGATCGACATGAGCACCGGCTACGTGAACGGCACCACCAGCTTCATGCAGCAAAAAACTTCGTGGGGCGTCTGGGAGCAGGCGCAGTGGTCCACCCCCGAAGGCGCCGACACCCGGCTGCGCGGATTCCTGCGCGCGCGTCCGGAGTCGATCGAGGAAGTCGAGGCGATCCGCGACAACTCCCGCTTCATCGGCAGCCTCACACTCAACCACACGCCGTTCGACTGGCTGACCCACCGAGCCGTAGTAGGGCTCGACCAGGCCCACGAGGAGAACCGTACGCTTTTCCCCCGCCATCCGACCGGAGCACAGCACGACTTCGGCGGCCTCTCGCTCGGAGACGTCGTCGTCGAGCGCCCGTACACCCGCTACATCACCTTCGACTACGCCGCCACGGGAACGGTCAACCTGACCGACTTGACCCTGCGGAGCTCCGTTGGCGCCCAGTACTACTCCAAGCAGTTCGAGACTGTGATCAGCACCGGGAAGACCTTCCCGGCTCCCGCCATCACCTCGCTCGCAGGAGCGGCCAGCACGACCTCCACTGAGGACTTCGTGCAGAACAAGACGTTGGGCGCCTACGTGCAGCAGGAGATCGGCTACCGGGACCGCATCTTCATCACCGGCGCCATCCGCGGCGATGACAACTCCGCCTTCGGAGCCGACTTCGACGCCGCCGTCTATCCGAAGCTCTCCGGCACCTGGGTTCTAAGTGAAGAGGACTTCTTCGATGTCGGCTGGGTGAGTTCGCTGAGGCTGCGCACCGCCTGGGGCAAGGCCGGCCAGCAGCCCGATGTGTTTGCTGCGGTGCGGCTCTACGAACCCGCGGTGGGCCCTGCCTCCCAGGCCGCGGTCACCCCCGAAGAAGTAGGCAACCCGGAGCTGGGCCCCGAGGTCAGCACGGAGATCGAGACCGGGTTCGACGCCGCGCTCTTCGACGACTGGCTGCTGGCCCAGATGACCTACTACCAGCAGGACATCCGGGACGCGCTGGTCTCCCTGCCCGTGGCTCCCAGCCGCGGCTTCCCCGGCTCCCAGTCCGTGAATCTGGGGCACCTGAAGAACTGGGGCTGGGAGGTCAACCTCAACGGACGGGTCTTCGACGGCGGCGCCCTCGCCGTGGACCTGGGCGCGAGCCTGTCGCACAACCGGAACCGCGTGGAGGACGTCGGCGACCTGCCTCCGACCAACACGCTGCGCGAAGGCTTCCCCTTCCCGGCCATCTTCGACGAACTGGCGGTGAGCGCCGAGATCGATCCCTCAACCGGGCGGCTCATCAAGTCGTCGATCATGTGCGACAGCGGCACCGGAATCAACGGCTGGGAGCAGGGCGGGTCGCCGGCTCCGTGCAACAGCCGGATGGAAGTCTTCTACGGACCGCTCCAGATGCCGTGGGAGATGGGCTACAACCTGACCTTCACCTTCTTCAACAACCTCAGGCTCCATGCCCTGGTCGAGCACCGCATCGGCGGCTACGCCACCTCGTCGGACGTTGCCGGCAAGCACATCCACTTCCAGACCTCGCTCGCGGCCAACGAGCGCACCAACCCGCTCTTCCTGGCGCGCGCGGACGAGAACTTCGGGAGCGGCATGGTCTACAACGGAGGCTTCGCCCGCCTCCGCGAGATCAGCGCCAACTACCGGCTGCCCCAGTCGCTGGTGGAGCGCTCGGGAGCCTCGCGGGCGTCCGTGAGCCTCGGCGCGCGCAACCTCGCGATGCTCTGGGTATCCCAGCCGGACATCTGGGGTGAACCGATCCACGATCCGGAAGCGCGGCGCACGGCGGACACCAGCACCGGCTCCAACTCGAATGTGCCGCCCACGGCGTCGTTCAACCTGACCATGCGGGTCACGTTCTGATGTGCAAGGGAGAAACAGCCGCTCACGGTGGACGATGGCATGCCCGATCCCCGCGTCCCCGTTGAGAACACGGGTCAGGTGGGACAGGACGGCGTCACCCGGCCCCAGCAGACTTGCTGATGCCGCAGCGTATCGGCCTCGACTACGTGGGCACTGACAACCAGCGCCACAACGTGGTGGTCATGGGCCGGAAGGCGTTCGCCGGGCAGGTCGCCGAAGACATCCGCACGCGGGCGCGCTGGTAGCGACTCGTTCGCGCCGGTCGCCAACTGACGTGGCCGGGCGAGGGTCGACCCTCTCGATACGGGCTCATCCGTCGTTCGCGGACCGGCCTGGCATGACCTCGACCGCCAGCAAAACCGCGGTCCCGGGTGTCAACTAATGGCCCAATCGATCACCTCCGAGGGTGTTCGAGCCGCCGCCGGAGGTGCCTGTTCCACCTCTGTCCGGAGGACCGCTCATGGGCTCTCGTATCGTCGTATTCCAACCCGCAAGCGCAGCCGTCGCGCTCCTTGCGCTCCTGCTGGCCACAGCGGTCGGGGCAGGTGCGCAGGGAACCGGCACCGTCACCGGAACGGTGGTCGACGGCCGCACCCTGCAACCGATGTCCGTCGTCCAGGTGGACATCCCGACCCTGGAGATCGGGGGGCTGACCCAGGCCAACGGTCAGTTCCTGCTCCTCAACGTTCCGGCCGGCACGCATCAGTTGCGGGCGACGCGGATCGGGTTCCGCACCGCCACCGTGCAGATCGACGTGACCGGCGGCCAGACCAGCCAGATCGAGATCAACCTCACGGCGGAAGCGCTCGCGCTCGATGAGGTGGTGGTGACAGGCACGGCGGGCGGCACCCGGCAGCGCGCGCTCGGCAACGCGATGGCCCGCGTGGAGGCCGCCGACGTGGCGGAAGTCGCCCCCATCAACACCATGCAGGACCTCCTGCAGGGACGTGAGGCCGGCGTGGGCTTCAAGCGAGTGTCGGGGAACGTCGGCACCGGGTCGCCCATCCGCATCCGCGGCTACACCAGCCTGAACGTCGGCAACAACCCGCTCATCTACGTAGACGGCATCCGGGTCGACAACGAGACCCAGGCGGGGCCGAGCCTCCGCGACGGCCGCCAGGTGAGCAAGCTCGACGACATCAACCCCGAGGACATCGAGCGCATCGAGGTCATCAAGGGCCCTTCGGCCGCGACCCTTTACGGCACCGAGGCCTCCAACGGCGTCATCAACATCATCACCAAGCGCGGCGTCGAGGGCGCGCCCCAGTTCGACCTGACCATCAAGCAGGGCGCCACCTGGCTCCCCAACGCACGCGACCAGGTCAACTTCGCCTACGGCAAGGACAGCGCCGGCAACATCATCTCCTTCAACATCTGGGACCAGGAAAGGGATGCCGGACGCCAGTTCTTCACCACGGGCCACTCCCAGGGCTATGCGCTCAGCATGAGGGGCGGCACCGAGCGGGTGCGCTATTACCTGGCCACCGACTGGGACGACCAGACCGGCATCGTCCACTACAACTGGAACAAGGTGTTCAATACGCGCGCGAACGTCTCCGTGGTGCCGCACGAGTCGCTCCAGATCGACATGAGCACCGGCTACGTGAACGGCACCACCAGCTTCATGCAGCAGCGGACCTCGTGGGGCGTCTGGGAACAGGCGCAGTGGTCGACTCCCGAGGGCGTCGACACCCGGCTGCGCGGATTCCTGCGCGCGCGCCCCGAGTCCATTGAGGAAGTCGAGGCGACCCGCGACAACTCGCGCTTCATCGGCAGCCTCACGCTCAACCACACGCCGTTCGACTGGCTGACCCACAGGGCCGTGATCGGGCTGGACCAGGCCCATGAGGAGAACCGCAGGCTCTTCCCGCGCCATCCGACCGGAGCACAGCACGACTTCGGCGGCCTCTCGCTGGGGGATGTCGTCGTCGAGCGCCCGTACACCCGCTACATCACCTTCGACTACGCCGCCACGGGAACGGTCAACCTGAGCGACTTGACCCTGCGGAGTTCCGTTGGCGCCCAGTACTACTCCAAGCAGCTCGAGACCGTGATCAGCACCGGGAAGACCTTCCCGGCTCCCGCCATCACCTCGCTCGCAGGCGCGGCCAGCACGACGTCCACCGAGGACTTCGTGCAGAACAAGACGATGGGCGCCTACGTGCAGCAGGAGATCGGCTATCAGGACCGCATCTTCGTCACCGGCGCCATCCGCGGCGACGACAACTCCGCCTTCGGCGCCGACTTCGACGCGGCCATCTATCCGAAGCTCTCCGGCACCTGGGTCCTCAGTGAAGAGGACTTCTTCGATGTCGGCTGGGTGAACTCGCTGAGGCTGAGGACGGCGTGGGGCAAGGCCGGGCAGCAGCCCGACGTGTTCGCTGCCGTGCGGCTCTATGAGCCGGCGGTGGGCCCGGCCTCGCAGGCCGCGGTCACCCCCGACGAAGTGGGCAACCCGGAGTTGGGCCCCGAGGTCAGCACCGAGATCGAGACCGGGTTCGACGCCGGTCTGTTCGACGACCGCCTCCTGGCCCAGGTGACCTACTACCAGCAGGACATCCGGGACGCGCTGGTCTCCCTGCCCGTGGCTCCCAGCCGCGGCTTCCCCGGCTCCCAGTCCGTGAATCTGGGGCACCTGAAGAACTGGGGCTGGGAGGTCAACCTCAACGGACGGGTCTTCGACGGCGGCGCCCTCGCCGTGGACCTGGGCGCGAGCCTGTCGCACAACCGGAACCGCGTGGAGGACGTCGGCGACCTGCCTCCGACCAACACGCTGCGCGAAGGCTTCCCCTTCCCGGCCATCTTCGACGAACTGGCGGTGAGCGCCGAGATCGATCCCTCAACCGGGCGGCTCATCAAGTCGTCGATCATGTGCGACAGCGGCACCGGAATCAACGGCTGGGAGCAGGGCGGGTCGCCGGCTCCGTGCAACAGCCGGATGGAAGTCTTCTACGGACCGCTCCAGATGCCGTGGGAGATGGGCTACAACCTGACCTTCACCTTCTTCAACAACCTCAGGCTCCATGCCCTGGTCGAGCACCGCATCGGCGGCTACGCCACCTCGTCGGACGTTGCCGGCAAGCACATCCACTTCCAGACCTCGCTCGCGGCCAACGAGCGCACCAACCCGCTCTTCCTGGCGCGCGCGGACGAGAACTTCGGGAGCGGCATGGTCTACAACGGAGGCTTCGCCCGCCTCCGCGAGATCAGCGCCAACTACCGGCTGCCCCAGTCGCTGGTGGAGCGCTCGGGAGCCTCGCGGGCGTCCGTGAGCCTCGGCGCGCGCAACCTCGCGATGCTCTGGGTATCCCAGCCGGACATCTGGGGTGAACCGATCCACGATCCGGAGGCTCGGCGCACCTCGGACACCAACACGGGCTCCAACTCGAATGTCCCGCCCACCGCGTCGTTCAACCTGACCATGCGGGTCACGTTCTGATGTGCAAGGGAGAAAGAGCCATGAAGACAATCAGAAATGGAAAGCGACCCGCCCGCGGACGATTCACGAAGATCGCCGCGCTCGTTCTGGCGGCGACGGCGGCCGGAGCATGCGACAGCCTGCTCGAGGTGGAGCTGCCGGGCAACCTGACCGAGGACGGGCTCCTCATTCCCGACATGGCCAATACCATGGTCGTGTCCGCGATCGCCGACTTCGAGTGCTCGTACTCGGACTTCTCGGTCTCCATCGGAGGCCTCGAGGACGCCTACTGGGAGTCGACCGGCTGGTTCACGCGAGCCTGGTCCGAGTACCGCATCACCTCCACCAGCGGCAACTGCGGCCAGAGCAATACCAACGCAGCGTTCGCAACCTCCTTCCAGAAGGCCCGCTTCCAGGCGGAGCAGGCGTACAACACCATCAGCGGGTTCGAGGAGGCCGTTCCGGACCAGGACAACCTGCTCGCGACCGCGGCACTCTACGCCGGGCTCGTCTACACCGTGTTCGGCGAGCACTGGTGCGAGAACACCGTGGACGTAGGACCGCTCATGACCCCGTCCCAGCTGCTGGCCGGCGGCGAGGAGTGGCTCGGCACCGCCATCGGCCACATGGGCGGCGACTTCGACATCACCGCAGTGACCTCGAGCGCGCGCCAGCTGGCGCACCTTGCCCGGGCCCGCAACCGCCTTTCGCAGGGCAACATGTCCGGAGCGGCGGCGGATGCGGCCCAGGTCACGGACCCGAACTTCATCGCCTGGGTCACCCGCGACAACTCGGTGCGCAAGCGGTGGAACCAGGTCTACCACATGCTCAACGAGAACAAGTACGGCACCATCACTCCTCCCGTGATGGTGGACGGAGTCGAGGTGGCGCCCGGCTTCCGCAACCTGACCATCGCCGCGGACGGGAGCCAGACGGTGGACGACGGCATGCCCGATCCCCGCGTCCCGGTGGTAAACACCGGTCAGGTGGGTCAGGACGGCGTCACCCCGCACTGGGTCCAGACCAAGTACCGTGACCAGGGGTACGATATTCCGCTCGGCGATTGGGCCGAGGCGCAGCTGATCCTGGCCGAGGTCGAGGTCATGTCCGGTGACGCGGCCTCCGCGCTGAGCCGTATCAATGCGTTGCGCGACCGGCACGGCCTGCCCCACGCTTCATCCGTGGACATGGGCGTCATCGTCGAGGAGCGGCGCCGCGAGATGTTCCTCGAAGGACGGCACCACGCCGACAAGCTGCGCTACGGGCTGTGGTTCCCGCGCGGCCAGAACTTCAACCACAAGGGAGTGGCCTACGGGCCGACGACGTGCCTTCCCATCGACGAAACCGAACTCGAGTTGAACCCCAACACGAGCGGCTGACACCGGCTCGCAGGGCCCGGCACCCGTCCGGGGGGATCCCGCAAGGGCTCTCCCCGGACGGGGGCGGGAGAGGTATGTCCCTGTGGGCGTGGACCCTGGCGCTTTCAGGCCTCCTCTGCCTCGGCGCTTGCGCCGGCGGTTCGGGTGCCGGGGGAGACGGCCCCCCACCCGTCCGCGGAACCGGCGACATCACCAGGGAGGAGCTGAACCTGGAGGTGTACACCAGCGCCCACCACGCCATCGAGCGGCTCCGCCGCAGCTGGCTGCGGCGCCGGGGCGCCCGCACCCCGAACAACCCGGACAACCGGCCTTTGGTCTACATGGACGGGGTGCGCGTCGGGCGCATCGAGGAACTCTTCGGCATCAGCGCCGAATACATCGAGCGGATCTCGCTGCTCTCCCCCACCGATGCCACCACCCGGTTCGGCACCGGTCACGCCTCGGGGGCGATCGTGATCGTCACCCGCAGAGGTCCTCCGGAGTAGTCAATGCCCGTCGATCGACGAAGCCCTGCGCCAGTCGCGGCTCGCTGGATCGGGACGCTGACGCTCGCGGCAACGCTTTGCCTGGCGGGCTGTTTAGCGGGAGGTCCCGAAGGAGCCACGCCGTCCACAGGGGGCGGCTTCGGCGACATCACGAGAGAGGAGCTGGACAGGGACGCCTTCGGCAACGCCTACACCGCCATCGAGCGGCTCAGGCGCACCTGGCTGCGGCGCCGGGGCGCCCAGACCGCATACAACCTGGACAATCGGCCCGCGGTCTACCTGAACGGGGTCCGTATGGAATTCCGGGAGTTGCGCAGCATCAGCGACGATCACATCGAGCGGATTTCGCTGCTCTCCCCCACCGACGCCACGACGCGCTTCGGCACCAATCACACGGCGGGGGCCATCATGATCACTACGCGGCGCGCACCTCCAGACTAGTTCGTCCGCCGGGAGCTGACGAAGCGTCGCAGCCGGCGTACCGCCAGCGAAAGGCCGGTCCACACCATCACCGCGGCCGCCAACGAGTAGAGTCCTGCCAACAGCTGGCCCCCCAGCCCCCAGTACTCCCCCGTATGCGCGTATCGAAGGAACTGCTGCGCGCGCCGTGCGGGCGAATCGTCGGCGAAGGACTCCCATGCGCGCGCCGTGCCGGAGGCGGCGTCCACGGTGAGAAAGCCGGTCCTGTGAGGCTGGCCCGCGCGGCCCGCCTGCACCTCGACGCGGACCTCGCTGTCCGCCGGGCGCGGCATGTTCAGAATCATGGTCCGCCACTCCGGCGCCCATCCCTCGGCCGTTGCGAGCACGGCCCTCAGGTCCGGCTCCGCCACGCGAGCCGAGTCCTCCGGAATCGCCGCCTCGTCGAACCCCATCCCTCCGGACGCTGATGCGACCGCCCATGACCCGGCGGACATAGCGTTTCCCACCATCGGGTAGACCCGATCTCCCGCAGCCGGATACGATGTGGCGACCCCGGTTGCGGCGATCGCGGCCAGCGGCAGGACGGACCAGATCCCGACCACCTGGTGCCAGTTGAGGTCGCGCCCGGCGCCTCTCGCCCCGGGACGGAGGAGGATCGCGTTGGCGAGCGACCGCCGCGTGACGGGCCGCGGGATCCACAGGATCGGTCCGGTAAGCAGCAGAAAGAGGAAGGCCACGTTGACCGCTCCCGTCACCGCCCGGGCACGACGCACCGAGCCTCCGGAGACGTTGAACCAGCGGTGCCAGTTGTGAACGCCTTCGAAGAACCGCTCGAGTCCGCCCGGTCCCGTTGCCAACACCTGCCCCGTGTAGGGATTGACGCGGGCGTACCGGTCCCGCCCCTCGTAGACGCGCACCGGCGCGCGCGGATCCGAACGGTAACTCAGCGAAGTCGTCGTGAACCCGGCCGCCCCTGCGAGTTCCTCAGGAGGCAGCCGTTCCACAGTCTCGGGCGCGGCCACGAAGTACCGCCGCTCCGCAAGCCCCGTCGCCGTCTCCTGCAGCGACAGCACCACCCCCGTCGCTGCCAACATCAGGATAACCACCCCGGCGGCCGCGGCTACAGAAAGATGCAGCCAGAAGATGACTGCGCGGATCATCCGCACTTGACGCCGCCGGGTCGACGAAGCCGGCGCCCCGCCCGGCTGCGCCCCTTATCCGCCCTGGTTCAGCGTCACGTAGCGCTCGAACCGCGCGACTTCGTTTTCGTCCACGTACTTTCCGATCTCGCGCCGGAACTGGTCCAGGTCGGTGTACGGGCGGTACTCCTCGAACTCGTGGGCCATGCGCTCGCTCATCCCGGGAACCGCCATGATCTCTTCGCGGGGGGCCGTGTTCAGGTCGATAGGGACGTACACATACCGGGCGAGCCGCTCAACTTCGTTCTCGTCCACGTACTTCCCGATCTCCATGCGGAACTCGCCCATGTCCACGTATGGACGGTACTCTTCGAACTCGTGGGCCATCCGATCCCCAACACCCGGAATCAGCAGGATCTCGTCGTTGGTCACGTCGTTGAGGTTGATCGGCAGCCAGAGCGCGCGGTAGGCCCCTACCGCCGCCTCCTCTCCGATCGCCCCCGCCAGCACCGCGTGCAGATCCGCCGCCCGCAGGTAGGGCCGTCCGCCGGCAACCGCCGCGGCGGCCTCCGCCGTGATCCCCGGGACCGCGGTGAGCTCGTCTTCAGTGGCGAGGTTGGGGTTGGAGAGGGCGGCCATTGCATCGGCGGCGTTCATACCGCCCATGGCCTCGACGTCCACGGCGGCGGCGGGCTCGGACTCCGCCGCATCGCTATCCCCGGCACAGCCGGCCGACAGGAGCGGAATCACGGCAAGGACGAGCATTGCGGTGTTACTGCGGGACATGTTCCTCCGTTTCCTGTAGTGAGTCTCGTTGCGTGTGGCGTCACAAGTGCGCCGAGCGCGAGCTGAATAAAATGAGACTCATTCTCAACTTGCTCTGAAGATCCACAGGCAGAGGGGTAAGGTCAAGTGTCCGGCACGTCGAATTCGATCGACCGGCATCGGTCCCGCGTCAGGCTTTTCGATGCTCGCCGATCGGGTCGGCCGCCAGGTCCGCTCGTCAGCCGACGCTTGTGTCAGGTCTATCCCCCGGGCCGTCGGGTGGTCACCACGATCGCGCCCCACATGTGGCCGGTCCCGTAGATCGTGGTCGCGTCCCGGGAGGAGAGGAAGCGGATCTGCTCGACGTCCTGCACGGGAATGCTGCGCAGATCGTCCAGCGCGAGCAGCTTCGCCTGGTCGACGTACACGGCCGGCTCCGGGTTGGGGTTCGAGATGGTGGGAGTGCGCCGGTAGAAGAGCCACGATGGCCGCAGCTGCTCGACCGCCTGGTACGCGCTCTCGCTCAGAATCTGTTCCAGTTCGGGACGCGTGATGTCTCCCTGTGACGTGCTGCGCGCGGGTCCGGGGGCACCCACGACGCAGGCTGAGACGACTGCCAGCGCGAGCGGCAGCACCATTTGCAGCCACCGCCATGCGCCGGTCGGGCGGTCCTTCACCCGTATGGATTCCATGGTCACTCCTTCGAGCCGCGCTCCACCGTGGCCCTCAGGAGGCGGGTGAGCATCGGGAACTCGCGGTCGAGATAGTCGTTGCCACCCGCCACGATCGCGCTCTGGTCGCCGCGCCGCAGCCCGCCCCCCGAGCTCTCGCCGTACCCCGGGTAGATGCGGTCCACAACCTCCATCCCCTCCACCACCCGGCCGAAGGGCGGGAAGCCCTGCGCGTCCAGGCGGCTGTTGTCCACCAGGTTGATGTACACCTGTGTGGCGCGGGTGTGCGGCTCCGTGAAGGCGAACGCTATGGTGCCGCGCACGTTGCTGGCCAACACCGCGTCGTCGTCCCGGATGGTCTCGCCGATCCAGGCGGCCGTGACCTCGGGATCGCCCGCCAGTCCCCACTGCACGATGAAGTCCGGTACGGTGCGGTGGAAGCGCGCGTCGTCGTAGTAGCCGTGGCGCACCAGGTTGTAGAATCGGTCGGCCCCCACGGGCGCCCAGGCTCGCACCACCTCGATGGCGAAGTCACCCGCGCTGGTCTCGAAGCGAGCCAGGAAGGTGTCGGGAGCGGCCTCGCTCCACGCCGGGAGGGTGGGATCGAGCAGGATCTCGCGGGAGGAGAGGGCGGAGCGCTCGTCCCCGGGCGCGCAACCTGCCCCGACGAGCGCCGCCAGCGCCACCGCCCACCACCGCCGACCGCTCTCGCTTCCAACTGCTGGAGCCACCGGCCACCTCACGGATCGGCATGGACGGCGGGCCGGCCCTCCACCACCCCGCCTGTCTGAACCTGACGCCGCCGGGAGGGCGTGTCCAATCCGTAGAGCGGCCCCCCCGGTGCCCCGCGCCGGCCACCCGCCGACTGGCCGCCGCTTGACACGAGTCGTAGAATCACCGTGGAGGCGTTCTCGGACAGTTTGGACCCCCGCCAGGCAGCTCTTCCACGCGACCCGTTTCTCCGACGGGTCTACCTCCTGGCGGCTCACTCGGCAGTACGCGCCTCCAGAGGAGTACGCATGGGTAAGTTTCGTCCGTTCGCACGGGCGCTTGCCTGCCTGGCCGGAGCCTTGGCTGTGGTCCTTGCCTCCGGCACGCCCGCCGCTGCCCAAACGGGCAATCTCGTCGGCCAGGTAGTCAACGCCGAAACCCTCCAACCCCTCGCCGGAGTCCAGGTCTACATCCAGGGACTTGACCTGGGCACCGCCACCAACCAGAACGGGCGCTACATCCTGAGCGTCCCCGCCGGAAGCCACGAGGTCGCCTTCGAAAGCCTGGGCTTCGGCACGCAGACCGTGACCGCCACGGTCACCGCCGACCTGGCCACCGAGATCAACGTGTCGCTGCGCGAGGAGGCGCTCGCGCTCGACGAGATCGTGGTCACCGGCACCGCCGGAGGAACCCAGCGCCGCGCCATCGGCAACGTGGTGGAGACGGTGGACGCGGCCGCCGTGCTCGAGGTCGCGCCGGTCACCAGCGTCCAGACGCTCCTGGCCCAGCGCACCCCCGGCATGATCATGCTGCCGTCGGCCGGCCAGGTCGGCACCGGCTCGCCGATCCGCATCCGCGGCACCACCAGCATGTCGCTCGGCAACGACCCCATCGTCTACATCGACGGCATCCGCATGGACTCCAACCCGCGCGGCGGACCGGGCGTGCGCGGCGGGGCCCGGGTCAGCCGCCTGAACGACCTGAGCCCCGAAGACATCGAGAGCATCGAGGTCATCAAGGGGCCCTCGGCGGCCACCCTCTACGGCACCGAGGCCTCCAACGGGGTGATCCAGATCATCACCAAGCGCGGAGCGGTGGGCGCCCCCCGGTTCGACATCAGCGTGCGCAGCGGCGCGAACTGGCTCCAGAACTCGGCGGGCCGCGCGGGCGGGGATCCGAACTCCTGCTACAATAACCCTGCATCGCTGGACGCGCTCGCGTGCGCCAACGGCCTCCAGTGGCGCAGAAACGCCAACACCGGGCAGCTCGAGGGTTTCAACCTCGTCCAACAGGAGATCGACGCGGGACGCCCGCCCATCTTCCGCACCGGCCTCCAGCAGGGCTACAACCTGGGGCTGAGGGGAGGCACCGAGGACGTGCGCTACTACACGTCGCTCTCCTGGGACGACGACGAAGGCATCGTCGGCTACGACTTCGCCACCCGCCTCAACGGCCGGGTCAACCTGGACCTGGTGCTCTCCGAGGATGTCTCGCTGCGGACCAGCACGGGATACATGCAGAACCGGGTCCGGCTCGCCCAGAACCGGGGCGGGTTCGGCGCCGAGCCCTTCAGCGGCATCATCTGGGGATTCCCGAGCACCATCGAGACGCCGCAGCGCGGCTTCATGGTGGCGCCGCCCGAGGAGTGGTCCAAGCACGTCACACGGGCCGACAACGACCGCATCACAACGAGCCTCGAGTTCGGATACAATCCCGCGGACTGGACCACGCACCGGCTCTCCTTCGGTCTGGACCGGGGCGAGGCTGTCGACTGGGTGCTCATCCCGCGGCAGCCCGAGGGCCGCTCGCACTTCTGGGGAAGGCGCGGTCTCGGCTTGAAGGATGTTGCGCGCATCGCCAACCGCTTCACCACGCTCGACTACAGCGGATCGGCCTTCCTGGATGTGCGTCCCGGCCTCCGGCTCACCAGCTCGGTGGGCGTGCAGTACTACCAGCGCCAGACTTCCATCATCGAAGCCGAGGGATCGGAGTTCCCGGCGGTGCCTATCACGACCGTGAGCGGCGGCGCCGATCGCGACAGCGGCGAGAACTTCACCGAGAACATCACCCTGGGCGCCTACGTCCAGCAGCAGCTGGACTGGAACAACCGCGTCTTCCTGACCGCGGCCGTGCGGGGAGACGACAACAGCGCCTTCGGGGCCGACTTCGACGCGGCCGTCTACCCCAAGTTCAGCGCCACCTGGGTCGTCACCGAAGAGGACTTCTTCGACGTGGGCTGGATCGAACAGCTGCGGCTGCGTTCGGCCTGGGGCGCCGCCGGACAGCAGCCCGGCACCTTCGACGCGGCGCGCCTCTACGTCCCGGGCGTGGGCTTCGGCGACCAGCCCGGCCTGCTCCCCGGCTCCTTCGGCAACCCGCAGCTCAAGCCGGAGCGCGGCGAGGAGCTGGAGTACGGCTTCGATCTGAGCCTGCTGGGCGGACGCCTGGAACTCATCGTCAGCCGCTACGACCGCACCATCAAGGATGCCATCGTCCAGCGCCCGGTCCCCACCTCCACGGGCTTCTCCGGGCGCCAGATCGTGAACCTGGCCGAGGTCAAGGCCTGGGGGAACGAGGTCGGCGTCGACTTCCGAGCCATCGAGGGCCCGGTGTTCAACTGGGACATCAGCGGCCAGTTCGCCACCATGAACAACGAGATCCAGGACCTCGGCGGGCTGTCCTTCGTGCCCGCGGGCGGCCAGCAGTCCCACTACGAGGGCTACTCCATCGGCGCCTTCTTCGCCAAGCGGGTGGTGTCGGCGCAGATCGACGCCGGCGGCTTCGTGACCTCGGCGATGTGCGACGGCGGAACCGGTGTCGGCGGCATAGACTCGGGCGGCTCTCCGGTCGCCTGCGGCGGTGCGCCCGACGTGCACTGGGCCCCGTCCACGCCCACCTGGCAGGTCGGCATCACCAACAGCTTCAGCATCAACAACCTGCGCCTCTACGCGCGCATCGAAGGCAACGGAGGCCACTGGAACTTCAATTCCGAGTTGCGCGCCGCCCACAACATCGGCGTGACCGAAGCCGTCATCTGCCGCTGCATTCCCGAGGTGCAGGCCCGGCGCCAGTACGAGAACAACACCATGGGCTTCCACGAGGGCGGATTCCTGCGCCTTCGCGAGGTCGGGGCGAGCCACAGCATTCCCGGGGACCTGCTCACCCACATAGGAGCTTCCCGCGGGGTCATCAGCGTGTCCGCGCGCAACATGGCCATGCTCTGGACCAAGGCCCACGGATGGGGCACCTGGCGCGACGGCCGGGTGATGCCTCCGGGCGGATTCGGAGGGAGATGGTCCTGGGACGCGGAGCTGCGCAGCACCGGCAACATCCGCGCGGATCAGCAGACCGTCATGCCGCCGTTCGCCAGCTTCACGGCGAACGTGCGCCTGAGCTTCTGAGGGAGGTGGCACGATGATCGACCTTCGAAGCAGCGAATCCAGTCCGCACGGGCACGAGGTGACGACAATGAGACGGTACAGCGAATACATCGGACGCCGGCGCCGGGCTCGCCGGCAGGGAAGGGGTTCCCGGGCGATGGCGATCCTGAGCGGCATTCTGCTCGCGGGAACGGTGGCCTGTGAATCCCTTCTGGAGGTGGAGATCCCCGGGCAGGTCGAGGACGCAGCGCTCGACGATCCGGCGCTGGCCGGCACCATGGTGATCAGCGCGCTGGGCGAGTTCGAGTGCGCCCTCAACACCCTGGTTCCCACCAACGCGTTTCTCACGGGCGAGTTCATCGCCTCCAACTTCTTCCTGAGTTCCAACGTCTGGGGCTGGCGCGGGGAGACCGAAATCCGGGCCACCTCGGGCGCCTGCTCGACCTCCCGGGCGGCTACCAACTACGGCTACTACACGCCCTTCCAGCGGGCCCGCTTCCTGGCCGAGGACGCCGTGCGCCGCATCACCGAGTTCAGCGACGCGGACGTTCCCGACAAGTCCAACGTGCTGGGCACCCTGAACGCGTACGCGGGCTACAGCCTGGTGCACCTGGGCGAGAACTACTGCGAGATGGCGCTCGACAACGGGCCGCTCATGCAGCCTCGCGAGGTCCTGGCGCTCGCCGCGGAGCGCTTCACCACCGCGATGAGCCAGGCCTCGGATCCATCCATCGTCAACATGGCGCGGGTGGGACGGGCGCGCGCGAACCTCGACCTGGGGAATCTGTCGGAAGCCGCAGCGGACGCGGAGCAGGTGCCCGAGGGGTTTGTGCGCAACGCCGAATACTCGACCGCCCAGATCCGGCGCGAGAACTCGACCTACAACCGCACCGAGACCGACTACCTGTCGGTGGGCTTCGCCTGGCGTGACCTGGAGGTCGCCGGCATGCCGGATCCGCGCGTGCCGGTGGTGAACACCGGGCGCAAGGGCCAGGACGGCGAGACCGACCAGTGGGACCAGCTCAAGTACACGTCGCGCGACGATCCAATTCCCATCGCGTCATGGCGCGAGGCCCAATTCATCATCGCCGAGGCACGCATGGGACAGGCCGCCCTCGACGCGCTGAACCGGGTGCGCGACGTGTACGGGATTCCCCACATCCAGATGAGTGAGGTCGACGACATGCTGGCGACCATCCTGGAGGAGCGGAAGCGCACCTTCTTCCTGGAGGGCCACTGGCACAGCGACATGATCCGCCACAACATCCAGTTCCCGCAGGGAGTGAACCACAAGGGCAACAGCTTCCAGCCCTACAGTTGCATGCCGCTGCCCGACATCGAGGTGAACAACAACGTCAACCTTTCGGGCTAGACCCGAAACAGTCTTCAGGAGTACGCACCATGATCGGGTTCAGGGCATACGGAATCGCCGCGGGACATGCGGCGCTGGGTTGCGCCTTCCTCGCGCTCGTCGCCGCGGCATGTTCGCCGGCGGAGGAGGGGGAGCCCGCCGCATCGGACGTGACGGTCGTCTGGGGCGGCGGCCTGTTCGACGGGACCGGGGACGCCGTGGTTCCCAACCCGGGGATCGTGATGGCGGAGGGGCGCTTCCATGCGGTGGACGCCGTGGCTGCATCGGAGGCGGTCGCGGCCGGGGCGACGGTGGTGGAGGTCGGGGAAGGGGAGGTGATCCTTCCCGGCATGCTCGACCTGCACGCCCACTTCCACCTCGACCTGCTGGGGGAGGGCCGCGTCGACGAGACCACCGTCTATCCCGCGCTCTTCCTGGCCAACGGGGTGACCAGCACCTTCCCGAACGGGGAAGCCAGCCCGGACAAGATGCGGGCCCTGCAGGAGCGCCTGCAGTCGGGCGAGCAGGTGGGCGCGCGGCTGCTCCGGTCCGGGCCCTACTTCGGCTCGTCGCGGGTGGGGTGGGATCCCTTTTTCACGGCCGAGGAGGTCCACCGCCAGGTGGACGCGCTGGTCGAGGAGGGGGTGACGGGCTTCAAGGCCAAGACCATTCGGGCCCCGCAGCTGGAGGCGTTGATCGAGCGGGCCCACTACCACGGCCTCAGCGTGACCGGCCACCTGGGCTCGGGCTTCGGGGGCTCGGTCAACCCGCGCGACGCCATCCGCATGGGGATCGACCGCATCGAGCACTTCATGGGCGGGGATGCGATGCCGGCGGTGCGTTCCGCCTACGCCTCGTTCGAGGAGATGACTCCGGACATGCCCGAGTTCGAGCGCATCGTCCAGCTCTACCTCGACGAGGGCGTCAACTACAACGCGACCATGAGCGCGTACGGATACTCGGGAGGCCGCGACCCCGACATCTTCGAGAACTTCGCGGACGAGATGAGCTACCTGACCCCATACGCCCGCGAACTCGTCGAGGAGCGCCTCGCCGCGGAGCCCCGCCAGGTGAGCGAGCAGTTCGAGCGCATCTACAACGTCAAGCAGCAGCTCGTCCAGCGCTTCTACGACATGGGGGGCGGGCACCTGATCACGATGGGAACCGACCACCCGTCCACGGGCGAGTTCTTCTCGCCCTTCTCGGTGCACCGGGAGCTGGCGCTGTTCGTGAAGTCGGGCATCCCCGAGGCCGCCGTGCTCCGGTTCGCCACCAGGAACGCGGCCGAGGCTCTTCGGGTGGACGGTGACCTGGGCACCATCGAAGCCGGCAAGATCGCCGACCTGGTCATCCTCGGAGCGAATCCGCTGGACGACATCCGCAACACCCGCGACGTGCGCATGGTGTTCAAGGACGGGGTGGCGTACGACCCGGCCGAGCTGCTCGAGTCCTCGAAGGGCAGGATCGGTCCCCAGGGGCCGGAGGACCTGCCGGACTTCGCCGCCGTCGACGTGCCGCCGCCGGGAGGGGAGTGAGGGGAGGTCGACCGGACCGGGCGAACAGACACGGACCCACTACCGGTAGTAGGCTACCCCCTGCCGGTAGTGGGTCTGTTGTTGGCTGCCGGGTCTCGGCTGGCGGCGAAGCCTGTGCCCGCCGCGCGGTAGTTTCCTCGTGCGCAGCCGAGGTCCCGTTCCGGTTTAACGGTGCGGGTGATCGTGCGGCGCCTCGTTGTGGTGCGGTGCCTGCTCGTAGTGCGCCCGCAGCACGTCCCCGCCGAAGTCGTCCCGCAGATCGCGCCATACCGAGTGCACGTGGTTGGCGTTGCCCTGGGTGTTGTCGTACTCGATGAGGAATTCGGGCGAATGGACGCGGTAGTAGTGGCCCTCGCCCGCCTCGGTGGCGCCCGCCCAGGCAAAGTAGAGCTCGTCGTCGGAGCCGGCGGCGATGCGCTCCATCCAGCGGCTCGCGGACTCGTCGTCCATGTTGTGCACGTACTCGCCGATGATCCGGTCGAGTTGCGCGCGCTGGGCGGCGTTGAGCGCTGAGGCCCGGATCCCGTCGTACGCCAGATCCACGGTGCGCTCGGCCCCCGTGATGATGTCGTCGTAGGCTTCGCTGGCGATGACCGCCGACCCGCGCTGGCTCGAGGAGAGCATCATGACGAGCCCGCGCGCGAGATCCTCCTCGTTGCCGAGCACGCGCAGCCCCGCCTTGGGGCCGGACGATACGGTGTGCGGGTTGCTTCCCATGAAGGCAGGGCCCATGACCAGCATTTCATCCCCCAGGGAGGAGAAGCTCATCGAGAGATGATGTCCCTCGAAGCGCCAGGCCCAGGGCTCGTCGGCCGAGGGGGACCCGTAGATGGTGAAGTAGTAGTCCTCAGGATCGCGGAACTCCTCGCGTTCCTCGATGACGCCGAGAACGCGTTCGAGCTCGATGATGCTGTTGGCCTTGAGATAGCCCTGGGTGCTCAGCGCCGACTGGAGCAACTGATGCGCGGCGGTCCGCTGCGCGAGCGTCATCGCCTTCAGCGGGAGCCCGTTACGCTCTCTCGGGACGAAGTGCCAGTTGAACTGTTCCGCGTCGCCGAGGGGGTACATGGCCCGGTCGCGGCCCTCGGCGTCCAGGGTGGCGACGAAGCTGGTAGCCGCGGTCGCGACTTCGTCGGTGGTGCTGGATACCCCGGCGAGCACGACGCCGCCCAGCGCCGAGGTCGCGGCCAGGATCAGGACCGGAAGCGCGATCGCGCGCCAGGACAGGTTCAGATTCTTCATGATGAGGCTCCTCTCTCGGGGACTGCGGGTCCGGATTATGCCTGTCAACTTGCCCGGAGTTTCCGAGGTCCCGCAAGTACGGGACTTCTTGACCATCCCCATCGGACCGGCTGACTTTACGCCATGATCGTTCCACGCCGCCGTATCACGCGACTCAGGGTCACCCGCCTGCGCGACCGGGACCGCACTATGCGCCAGGATGTCGTGGCAGTCGAGGAACCCCTCGAGATCCGGGTGCGGTTCGCCGAGGGGGATGAGTGGCAGACGCGCAGCGTGTCGGTCACCATGCGCACGCCCGGCGACGACTTCGAGCTCGCGGCCGGATTCCTCTTCGCCGAAGGGCTGGTGTCTGACCGGCGCGACGTTCATGAGATTTCCTACTGCACGGGTGACGAGCAGCAGGAGTACAACCTGCTCGAAGTGCGCCTGGCGCCCGACGCGTCGTTCGACGCCGGCCTCCTGAACCGCAACTTCTACATGACCTCCAGTTGCGGGGTGTGCGGCAAGGCGTCGCTCGAGGCCATCGAAGTGCAGGGGTGCGCGCCGGTCGCGGACGGCACGCTGTCGGTGCGGGCGGATGTGCTCAAGGGCCTGCCGGATTCCCTGCGCGCGGCGCAGCCTGTGTTCGAGAAGACGGGAGGCATCCACGCGTCCGGGCTGTTTGACCGCGACGGCGCACTGCTCGCGTTGCGCGAGGACGTGGGTCGGCACAACGCGCTGGACAAGCTGATCGGGCGGGAATTCCTGGCCGGCCGGCTCCCCCTGGCCGACCGCATCGTGCTGGTCAGCGGCCGGACCTCGTTCGAACTCATGCAGAAGGCCACCATGGCCGGAGTGCCGGTGGTGGCGGCGGTGGGCGCGCCCTCCTCGCTCGCGGTGGAGCTGGCACGGCGCTTCAACGTCACCCTGGTGGGCTTCACGCGCGCGACCGGCTTCAACGTGTACGCGGGGCGCGCCCGGGTGCGCACCTGAGCGGGCTGGACCGGCCCCGCCCCCGGCTCTTCGGGGTGGTGCTGGCGGGGGGGCAAAGCCGCCGCTACGGCAGCCCCAAGGCGCGGGTGCGGCTGGCCGGGCTGACGTTGCTGGAGCGAGCCCTGGCCATCCTGCACGCCGCCGGTCTGGAAACGGGAGTGATCGCCAACCGGGTGGATGATCTGCCGGCCGCCGCTCTCTCCGCGGCAGCGCCCGTCCGCCCCGACCTCACACCCGGCGCCGGCCCGCTCGGCGGGCTGCACGCGGCCCTTGCGTGGGCGCGGGAGCGGGGAGACGCGGGAGTCTTCCTGCTCGGGTGCGACCTGCCCCTGGTGCCGCCCACCCTGGTGGCGCGCCTTGCCAGCGCCTTCGACGCCGCGCGCCCGACCGTGCCGGCCAGCCCCGGCCCGCTCGGCATCGAGCCGCTGTGCGCCTGCTATCCCGCCAGCCTGGTGGCGGCCGCGGAGGAATGGCTGGCGGCAGGCCGGTTCGGCATGGGGGAGTTCGTGCACGCGCACGACCCGGTCGTGGTGGCCCGCGACGAACTCGCATCCGTCGCGGGCGCGGAAAACGCCTTCCTCAACGTGAACACCCCCGTCGACCGCGACCGCGCGGCCGACCTTCTGAGCCTGCAAGCCGGACCGGACTGACCTCGCCGATGCCATCGTCGGCGCCGGGCCCTCCGCTCAGAAGCCACCGCCGGTCGAGAAGCCGCCGCCCCCGAAACCACCCCCGGTCGAGAAACCACCGCCTCCGAAGCCACCCGCGCCAAAGACACCCCCGCTTGAGCTGTGGACCGGCAGAAAGTGCTGGTTGCGCCCCAGCATCCGATGCACGTGCAGGGAAGAGTGGCGCCCGGCGACGAAGCCCAGGAGCAAGGCGTTGATGTCGAGCCCGTCGTCGAAGCGCGACCGGCGCCCGTTCCAGTCGTCGGCCTCGAAGCGGTCGCGGATTTCCTCCAGGCCCGCCAGGCGCTCGGCGAGACGCGTACGCTCCTTCCGGCGCCTGGCGAGCTCCGCCCGCAGCTGCGTGAGCCGCTCGTCGATCTCGAGCAGTTGCGCGACCAGGACGTCGTCGCGCGGATCGCGGGTGGCGCGCGCCATGGCGACCAGTTCCTCCAGCGTGCGGCCCTCCAGAAACGCCTCCAGGCCGTCGATCGCCGACTCGTAGTAGGATCCACGCTCGTCGTGGAGAGCGGCCAGCTCGTCGGTGAGTTCGCGCAGCGCGGCTTCGGCCTCGCGCACCTGTTGACGCGCCGCCTCCCGCTCCGCGTAGAGCTGTTCCCCACGTGCGAGCACCGGGGTAAGCCCGTTCCTGTCCATGACCTCCTCTTCCAGGCCGGCCAGCGGCGGGAGCGCCGTGGCGAGGGCCGCGCGATCCTCCTCGAGGACGACGGCGGCGTGACCGGGCAGCGCGTTGAGAAAGTCGTAGCTGGCGCGAACGTCCTCGTATCGCGTCACCTCCGCCACCCACCCGTCCAGGCGGCGCGTGAGCACGTTGCCGGCAGCCCTGGCCGTGCCGTACCGCCGGCGCGCGAGGTAGGAAAACAGGGCGTCGCCCTCGTATGCGGGCACCTTATTCCGCCTGTTCGCGCTCGGCCGCTTCGTGGCGCTGCTCCGAGGCGGTGACCCGGGCCTCGAGCAGGCGGGCGCGCTCGAACAGGCGCTGCCACCGGGGCATGGCCTGAAGTTCCCCGAACACCACGCGCGCCAGCCGCGCCCGCTCTTCGCCGGTCTCGTTCAGCGCCTCGGTCACCGATGCCAGCGCCGCCTCGGCCGCCGCGACCTCGTCGCGCTGCTCGGGAATACGCCTCTCGACCTCGCGCAGGCGGTCCTTTTTCTCGTCGAAGATGGCGCGCACGCTGGACTCCATCCCGGCGAGGGTGGCTGCCACGGCGTCCTCCCGCATGGCCGGAAGATGGAACTCGGCCAGCGCACGAATGGCGGCGCACCTGCGTCCGCCCGCCTCGCTCAGTGCGAGTTGCAGCCCGTCGATGCTTTGCTCCCGCTCGTCCAGCCCACGCCGAACCCGCCGGATGCGCCTGACGATGCCGCGGTGGATGTCTCTGCCGGTCTGCATGGCTACCACTCCGTGATCTGGCCGATGTCGGCGTAGCGGCGCTCTGCCGTGACGAAACCTCTGGCCTTGAAGCCGAACTCCTCGTCGTCGATGATGCCGTTGTCCGCCCTGTCGGCGGCGACGCGATCGTACACCTCCTGCGGAACCCGCTCTCCCCATTGCCGCACGCGTCTCGTCTCGCCGTCCTCCTCGCTGCGAATCGTCACCGGCACCGGCTCGCCGTCGGTCCCCAGCGCCTGTACCAGCAGGTAGTGGTTGCGGATATCGCGCGCGCCGTCTGGATAGCGCCACACACCCCCCGTGACGACGATGCGGTACTCCGTGGAGACCGCGTCGAGCAGGTCCCGATAGCGCCCCGCGGCGGCGTCGAGCCCCACGACGTCCCGGGCGGCGATGCGGGACTCGGCCTCGCGGGCGAGCTCTCCGGCACGCTCCCGGACGAGGTCCTCAGCGGCTTCCGCGAGCACGGCGGCGTGGAGACCGACGATATCGGCCTCGAGGGCGCCCAGGCGGGCGTGACGCTCGAGCGCTGCGTCCGCCCGGCCGATCCCGGCCCGAGCCAGCACCAGGTCGCCCTCCACGGCCGTGGTCCCCTCTCGAAGCCGGTCGAGATCAGGGCGCGCAAGATCTTCCCGGGCGGCCTCCCGGGCGATGGGGTCGAGTGCTTCCTCGACCACGGACAACCGGATCCCGGCGGCCGCCAGGCTGGCCGCGAACTCATCGGCTTCTGCGGCGGGCAGGTCGGGCGGCGTGCCCTGTGACAGCAGGGCCTCGAGTTCTGCGAGTTCCGTGGCCCGGGCCGCGCGGATGTCGGCCAGTTCCCCCCTGAGGCGCTCAACGTCTCGCGCGAAAGCGCGCTCGGATATCATCCCGGCGCCCGCAATGCTCCCCCAGACGAGAGCCGCAACCGCGGCGGCCGGCAGCAGAACGCGCCGGCTGATCCAGCCCCGGCGGATGTAGAGAAGCGCCAGGCTCCTCCCGACACCGGGCGGCGCCGGGGTGAAGGCGTAGCGCTGGGAAAGGTAGTCGTCGAGCGCCTTCTCGATCGTCTCGCTGTCCACGAGGTCGCCCAACTCCTCGTACATGCGCTGTATGTCGCGGATCGCGGCATCGCGGTCGAAGGCCTCGTGCTCCTCGAGCGCCTGCCGCCGCCTGTGGATGACCTGCGCGGCATCCATCACGCGCAGCACTTCGTGGGGAGCCAGCGGTGTCCTGCCCTTGTGCGTCATTCCGTTCACCTCAGCCCATAGCGCAGGCCGATGCTGATGATGGGCCAGAAGCTGAGCCACCCACCGGCGTCGTCCTCGGCGTCCCGTCTCTCGGTCTCGAGGTCGGTCCGGAATCGGGCCGAGCCGAGCACCGCCGGATCCCCCGTCGCGGACATCTCGAATCCCGCGTCCAGTGGAAAGGCGCCGCCAGCGTCCACCACGAAGCCAAGCCTCCGCGACCGGCGCGATCCATAGCCGAGGAGCGCGTAGGGAGTGATCGACCCGGCGACCAGCGTCGTCGCCAGCGTGCGAACCTCAGGCTGTGTGTAGTAGCCCCCGCCTATGTCAATCGAGGCGCCGTTTCCGTAGGTGATTTCGTAGACGGGGTCGCCTGCGCGGATCAATAGACCCGCTCCGGCGCGCAGAGCCCCAGACGAGACCTCCGCGCCGATCGTGATCATTGCGCTCGGCAGGGACAATTCGGCCGTACGGTTGTCGGCGAGCCCGAACCTGCCGGTCAGGTCCAGGCCGAATCCGTAAAGACCGGCTCCACCTCGGAGCGCGAAGGTCTCGTTGAAGGCAACCCCGACATCGGCACCCATGCCAAGTGTCCCCAAATGCGCGCCGAGAGCGATGTTCTCCTGGAGGGCGCGCGCGGGCTGCGCGGGCGCAAGCAAGGAAAGCACGGCGAAAAGAACCAACGTGAATTGTTTCATTTGGGCTCCGATCAGGTTCGTCGGTGGCTCCTGCGAGACGAGTGCATATGCCAGCGGAAGCGTCTGACTTGCACTCTCTGGCGCCGGCACGTGGTACACCAGCACTCGGCGTTCGTGCACCCGCGTGGCTTGATGGAGGGGAGGTTGATCGCCTCCGTGCCGCAGCCGAAGTTGGAAGTCGTCCCGGAGTTGCATCCCCCTGGCCACGGACCGCTCGATGATCCATCCAAGCCCAGCGACCGCCTGCCCCCGCGCCCATCCTCGCCGCCTCCTCGCCTCCATGCTCGGCTTCACCTGTCTCTGCATCGGCATCGTGGCCGTGGCTCCCTTGTCTGGCCAGGTCACGACCGGCCAGCTGGACGCCCTCCGCCCCCGCAACATCGGCCCCGCCGTCATGAGCGGGCGGATCGTGGACCTGGCGGTCGCGGAGTCCGACCCCATCAAGTTCTATGTCGCCTCCTCGACCGGGGGCGTCTACAAGACCGGCGACAACGGCATCACCCTGGTGCCGGTGTTCGAGGACGAGGGCACCCACTCGGTGGGGGCGATCGCATTGCACCAGCGGGACACCTCGGTCGTATGGGTCGGCACCGGCGAGCGGGCGAACCGGCAGAGCTCCTCGTGGGGCGACGGCGTGTACAAGAGCACCGACGGCGGCGAGACGTGGACGAACGTGGGGCTTCGCGACAGCAAGCACATCGGGCGCATCGCCCTCCACCCCGACGACCCCGATCTCGTCTACGTCGCGGCGATGGGCCACCTGTGGGGTCCCAACGACGAGCGCGGCCTGTACCGGAGCGCCGACGGGGGCGCGACCTGGGAACCCATCCTGCAGGTCGACGAAAACACCGGCGTGGTGGACGTGGCGCTGGACCCGGAGGACCCGGGCATCGTCTACGCCGCCACCTATCAGCGGCGTCGGCGTCCCTGGGGATTCCACGGCGGCGGCCCCGGGAGCGCGCTCTACCGCAGTGCCGACGGCGGCGACACCTGGGATCGGCTGTCGGGTCCGGGGATTGCCCGCGGGCTCCCGGATGGGATCCTGGGACGCATCGGCATCTCCATATACCGGAGCGACCCGCGCATCGTCTACGCGAGCGTCGAGCAGGGCTACCGCTACAACGCGTCCACCGCCTACACCGAGCGCCGCGCCGGCATCTACCGGTCCGAGGACCGCGGCCAGACCTGGGAGTTCATGAGCGACTGGAATCCCCGGCCCATGTACGCGAGCCAGATCCTGGTCGATCCGAGCGACGACCAGCGCATATACATGATGAACAGCTATTCCTTTTCCGACGACGGGGGACGCACCTTCACCGTCCCGCCCCAGAGCCTGCACGGCGACGACCGCCTGGTCTGGGTCAACCCCGACGACTCGCGCCACGTGATGAAGGCCGACGACGGCGGGCTCGGCATCTCCTACGACCGCGGCCTGAACTGGCTCTACATCTCCGACCTGCCGGTGAGCCAATACTACCGCGTCCAGGTCGATATGGCGGAGCCCTACAACGTCTATGGAGGCCTCCAGGACAATGGTTCCTGGATGGGGCCCAGCGAGACGTACCGCACGGAGGGGATCGTCAACAGCGACTGGACCCGCCTCGGCGGCGGCGATGGCTTTGTGAATATACCGGATACAACCAACAACTATATCATATATACGGAATCACAATATCTGGGACTATCCAGACTCGATATTCGGAGCGGGCAGCGAACCAGCATCCGGCCCGGCAATCCCGAGGGGAATATCGCGGGCCGCCGCAACTGGGAGACCTGGAGGGAGGTGGGCACCTTCGAGGAGCAGCGCCTCGGCAACGCCATGGAGCCCGCCAACTGGGACGGCCCCTTCATCATCTCTCCGCACGACGGGTCCACCCTGTACGCCGGGACCCGGACCATGTGGAAGACCACCGACCAGGGCGACTCGTGGCAGGCGCTGGGCGACCTCACCACCGGCGTGGACCGGCGCACCCTGCCGGTCATGGGGCAGATGCCGGACGACCTCACGCCATCCCTGGACGACGGCGTCCCCTACTATCCCACCATCTCGGCCGTCGCCGAGAGCCCGCTCAGGCAGGACCTCATATACGCCGGCACCGCCGATGGCCGCCTCCACGTCTCGCGCGACGGGGGCGAGCGCTGGACCGATGTGGCCGCCCGCGACGTGTCCGATTCGGACGAGCCCTCCGTATTCCCCGACTTTCCCGGCCTTCCTCCGGGGGCGTGGGTGAACGGCATCGAGCCCTCCCGGCACGACGAGGCGCGCGTCTACGCGGTCTGGAACAACTACCGCAACGACGACTACGCCAACTACCTGTACCGCTCCGACGACTACGGCGACACCTGGGTCTCGATCACCGGCGACCTGCCGGCCGAGCGCGTGCTGCGCACGGTGCGCGAGGACCCGCGCAATCCCTCGGTGCTCTTCCTGGGGGCCGAGATCGGGCTCTTCTACACGATGGACGGCGGGGAACACTGGACCGAACTGCGGGGCGGGATGCCTACGCTCCCGTTCAACGACCTCGTGATCCATGCGCGCGACAACGACCTCGTGCTCGGGACCCACGGGCGCGGAATCTGGATCCTCGACCAGATCAACGCGCTGCAGGAGCTGACGCCGGAGGTCATGGCCGGCGCCGCCCACCTGTTCACCATCGAGCCCGCCACCCAGATCCGGCGCGCGGGCGGAGCCGCTCACGCCGGCGACATCCACTACCAGGGCGAGAATCCGCCCAACGGCGCCATCCTCGACTACTGGCTCGGCGACGCGACCGCGGACGGGACGGTTAGCATTGCCATCGAGGACGAAGGCGGCGCCCTCGTCGCGACGGTGGACGGGACCACGGGGCAGGGAATGAACCGGGTGGTGTGGGACATGCGCCATCAGGTGGAAGCCGGACGGGGCCCGCTGGTCATCCCCGGCACCTACACCGCGCACCTGCAGGCTACGGGGGTGGAGTCCGCGCAACGTTTCCTGGTGCGTGAGGATCCGCGAATCGATGCGCCCGCCGACGTAAGGGCAGCGTGGACAGCCACTTTGCTGGAGCTGGCCGAGGCGAGAGCCCGGGTCGCCTCCGAAGGATCGCGCATCGAGGAGGCGCTGGAAGGGATCGCTGCGGACGACATCGGCCCGCGCGCCGCCAAGCTGCGCGACCTGGGCCGCGAATTCGGGGAGCTGGCCAGCCGGTTCGCCCGCCTTACCGGGGCGGTGGAAGGCGTGGTCGCCCCGCTCACCCAGGACCAGCAGGCGCAGCGCGCGTTCTACATGGAGATGCTGGAGACGCTGACGCGGGAGGCGCGGGAGGTCGGATAGCCCCGGACTACGCCAGATAGCGCTCCATCAGCACCTGCCGGTGATGACGCGAGTGCCCGGCGATAATCCAGGCCAGGCTCCTGACGGTGAACTCGTAGCCGCTGGCGACGCCGCGCCGGTTCCACGCGTCCTCCGGAAAGCTGCGCAGCAGCAGGAGGGTGGCCGTCCGGACCGCCGACAACTCCTCGGAGAGGTCGGCAAGGGTGCGCTGGTCGGCCCCGGACTCGGCCGCGTAGGAGTTCTCGTCGAACGACGGATAGTGTGACGCGTCGCCGCGCGCGAAGGCCATTGCGCGCACGCTGAACATCCGTTCGGCATCGATGACGTGTCCCACCACCTCGCGGATGGACCACTTTCCCGGGGCGTAGCGATATCCCTCGTGGTCGGGAGGCACTGCCGCCAGAAGATCGCGCCACTCAGCGCCCTCGCTCTCCAGCCGCTCGAGAAGCGGTGCCTCGACGGCCGCGACGTAGCTCGCGTAGAAGTCGGCGTACTCGTCCGAGTGGGGTTTTCGGGTTGGATTCACCATGCTCTGTCTGTTCTCCGTCGAGTCTGTCGGTGCGGGAGCCCGGGTGCTCCCACCGTTCCCGTCTCTAGCCGATCGGCAGCACCAGACCCGCCTGCACCGTGAGCGCCCGGTGTTTCAACGATCCGCCAGCGTCCCACGAGACGTTGGAAAGCCCCAGAGTATAGAGCAAGCCCAGACTGGCGTCGATTGAATCGGTCAACCCGATGTCGATTCCGGCGCCCGCGGCGAGGCCGAAATCGATCTTCTGGAAATTGAGCTCGCCTTCATCGCAATCGGTGCGGACGTTGAATGCGGCCGGCTCGTCCAGACCGCTGAGGCGGGCGACTCCCTCGCATGATGACTGCAGGCCCAGCGCCGGTCCCGCGAGCAGGTGTCCGGACACGCGGTCGCCCGACAGCGGGAATTCGACTCTGGCCAGGGCCGAGAGCTCGACATAGTCCATCTCGTAGTCCGCGTCGAAGCTCGCGCCCGGCGGCATTTCCTCGAATCCGCCGAACATGTCACCCATCATCCCCAATACCCCGAGCACGTCCAGGCGTCCTCCCTTCTGGACGTAGCGGCCCCCAAGCTGGAGCCCGAAGTGGTCCGAGACCGGAAGGGTGGCCGCGAGACCGATCGACATCCTCGTAAGAGACTCGAAAACCGAAGATGCTCCGTCCGCGTCGGTGCTCAGGGAGGTCCGGTTCACCCCGCCCGTGAGGGACAACGTGGTCTGCGCGCGAACAGGCGCTCCCGGCGCGAGCAGGACGGCGGTCAGGAGCGCAGGACCCAGAAGTGTGGAAAACCGTTGCATGAGGATCCCGCCGGTGGAGGTTGAAGAAGGGCATTCGAGGGCCCGGACGGCATGCTGGCCGGACAGACATCGGTTGAGCAATATTCGGACCATGAGAGGATTCCGAGTGAACAGCTTCACTCTCACCCGAGCTGTCCCCTGGGGAGGACACCATGAACCCCGACTCGCCCGGCAGGCTCCCGTTCGCCTGTCACGTACTGGCGCTCCTCGCGGTGGTCGCCGCGGCCTGCGTCTCGGAAGCCCCGCGCGCCACCGACCTCACGATCACGACCGACACCGTCGGTGGCATCGTGCGCGTGACCAACACGGGGACCGCGCCCGAATGGCAGCTCACCCCGGTCGTGTCCATCGGCCCGAAGTCCCTGTCGGAAACGGGCGCTCCGGAGGAGTTCGGCCGGGTCAACAGCGCCGCTCTCGGGCCGGATGAGGCCGTGTTCGTTGCCGACGGCTTCAACGACGAAGTCCGGGTCTTCGGCCTGGACGGGGTCCATCGACGCACCTTCGGCCGGAACGGTGATGGCCCGGGCGAGTTTCGAAGTCTGTATTCGGTTGCATGGATGGGCGACCGTCTCCTGACCCTGGATTCCAGTCTGGGTCGCATCGGAGCGTTCTCCGCCGACGGCGAGTGGCTCGGACAACAGCGGGTCGAGGGGAGCTTCAGCGGCGACCCCGCCGGCATTCGGCTCATGCCCGTCGGCCCGGACGAGTTCTATCGACTCGGACTTCTCAGGGATGCGACCGGAGTCGAGTCTCTGCTCGTCGGCCACGACGTCCGCGGGGAGACGGGCGACACGCTGTCGTGGCTCCAGCCCCCGCCGGGTCCGGCTGGCTTCATCCTTTGCCGGTACGGTGGAATGATCACCTCTTTCTCCGTCCCGTTCGGTCCGGGGCTGGCTCAACACCCCGGCCCCGGCGCCGTGATGTATTCGGCGATGACGGACGCCTATCGAATTGCGGTCACGGGACGCAACGGCGATACCCTGCGCGTGATCGAACGCCCTCTTCCGCCCGAGCCCATCTCGGATGAAGAATGGGCGGCCGGGAATCGGGACTTCGAGGAACTCCTTGCCGAGCGGCCGGATGCGGAGTGCGATCCCCGACGACCGAGCCGGCCGGAGGCGAAGTCCTTCATCCAGGGCTTCTTCATCGCCCCCGACGGCAAGCTCTGGGTGGAGGTGATCCGAACGGCCGGCAACCGCTGGGAGTTCTTCGATCCCGAAGGGCGACTGCTCGGCACCGTTCCCGCCCCCGCGCGCAAGGAACGCGCCGCTCCCGCCTTCAGCGCCGATCATCTCATAACGATCCGCCAGGACAGCCTCGACCTGGACCATGTCGACGTCTGGAGGATCGAAAGGATGCCCTAGCCTTCCTCCTCCGGCCTCCGCCGCAACCGCTTCACCTTACCGCGCCTGCGCTTCGCCTCCAGCCGCTTGCGCTTCTGGGCCTCGGGCACGCGCGTGGGAATTCGCTTCGGCTTCCGCGCCAGATGTTCCTCGAGGCGCCGGCGAAGCCTGACCAGCGCGACCTGCCGATTGCGGTGCTGGCTGCGGCGCTCCCGGGCCGTTACCACGATGCCGGTGGGGAGATGTGTGAGGCGGACGGCGCTGTCGGTCACGTTCTGATGCTGCCCGCCCTTGCCTCCGGCGCGCAGCGTGTCGACCCTACATTCACGCAGGAGCACCTCGTCGGACTCGGGGAGGGCGTAGCGCCCGGATGCTCCGGTCTCGCTCACCGGTAGATCGCGAATGCTGGAACGACAGGAAGACAAGCGCGGCGCGCGCGTGCTGGGGGTCCTCGCATCGGTCGTGGTCGTCGTCGCCGGCCTGAAGCTGGCGGCCAGCATTCTCTCGCTCTTCTTCCTCGCACTGGTCCTCGCGTTCCTCACCCTTCCGGTGATGATGTGGCTGCGCCGGTATGGCGTGCCCTCCCCGCTCGCAATCCTGATCTCCGTGCTGCTGGTGGCCGCCGTCGTGGGAGGCCTGCTCCTGCTGGCGAGTCAGGCGTTCGCCGAATTCCAGGCCCGCTATCCCGCATACGAGATTCGTCTGCTTCTGCTCTGGGAAGTATGGGAGGCGAGGCTGGCCGAGGTCGAGCTTCCCCTCGTGGGCAACGTCTTCGCGGCGTTGACCGACCTGTTCTCGTTCGAAGCAGCGCTCGACTTCGCCACCGGCACCATCCAGCGGGTCCTGGCCCTGGTGACCGACACCTTCCTGGTCCTGCTGATCATGGTCTTCATTCTGGCCGAGGCGGCGGTCTTCCCGCGCAAGCTGCGCATGGCGCTGGGCGATGTCGGGGACGACTCGATCAGGCTGACCAAGATCGTTCGCGAAGTCCAGACCTACCTGACCATCAAGACCCTGGTTTCCCTGGCCACGGGGATCACCATCGGTCTCTTCGCAGCGGCCATCGGCCTCGATTTCCCGGTGTTGCTCGGGCTCATCGGCTTCGTCCTCAACTACATCCCCACCATCGGGTCGGTCATCGCCTCCGTGCCCGCCGTACTGTTGGCGCTCATCCAGTTCGGCCTGGGCTCGGCGCTGGGCGTGGGCGTCGTCTACCTGGGCATCAACACCGTCTTCGGAAACATCATCGAACCCAACCTGATGGGACGCCGGCTCGGCCTTTCAACCCTCGTCGTCGTTCTCTCCCTCATCTTCTGGGGATGGGTCTGGGGCCCACTGGGGATGTTCCTGTCGATTCCGCTGACCATGATTCTCAAGATCCTGCTCGAAAACACCCCCGATCTCCGCTGGATGGCGGTCCTGCTCGGGAAGGGTGCGGGCGATTCCCTCGCACGTGAGGAATAGGTGACCAGGACACAGCAGACCGATTCCGTCTTCGAGCGCCTGCCCGATCAGGCGCGGCTTTGGGTGTTCGCGAGCGAGCGACCCCTGTCTCAGCGGGAGTGCGCCGCGCTGTTCGAGCGCGTGGACGGCTTCCTGTCCCGCTGGAAGGCCCATGGAGCCCCTCTGGCGGCGGGACGGGCCTGGCTCTACGACCGGTTCCTGGCGGTTGCGGTGGACGAGAGCGTGACGCCTCCTTCGGGCTGCTCGATCGACGCCCTCGTGCACATGCTCAAGGAACTGGAAGCCGAGATAGGGTCCCGGCTGGTCGACAACACGCCTGTTTACTACCGCTCGTCCCGCGGCGTCGAGCGGGTGAGCCGGGGAGGGTTCAGGAAGCTGGCGGATGCCGGGGAGGTGACGCTGGACACGCCCGTGTTCAACAACACCATCACGCGGCTGGAGGAGTTCAGGGGCGGGAAATGGGAAGGCCCGGCCCGCCAAAGCTGGCAGGGCCGAGCCTTCTTCCGGGTCTGAGCCGCGGCTGAGGTCAGGACTCCAGCCGGACCACGTTCTCCGCAGCGGGGCCCTTGGGGCCGTCTACGATGTCGAACTCGACGCGCTCGCCCTCGGCCAGGGAGCGGAAGCCGTCTCCCGAGATGGCCGAGTAATGGACGAAGCAATCCTGGTTCCCCCCTTCGGGGTCCAGGAATCCATACCCCTTGGCGTCGTTGAACCATTTCACGGTTCCAGTCGTTCTCATTCTACTTCTTCCTCCTGATGACGCGGGACCGGCAGAGGGCGAGAAATTGCCGCAAGCGGCGCGATCCCGACGGTGGTGAGACTAATGCGAAAGGCCTGTGCGGCGATTGGTTACGGCGGATGATGCGTACGGCAGATGATTCTGAAGCTGCGGATCGGGGCGCCGGATCGTGAGTGCCCGGCGGAGCAAGCGCGCAAACGCTACAAGGACAACCGCAACTCGTCAAGGGACGTGATCGCTTGCGGGCGAAAAACACCGAGGTGGTTGGGGCAGACGTGGTCAGCTTTTCGGGCTCAGATGGTGCACCAGGAAGCGAACGGCCTCGCCGTCGGCGTGGATCGACGCGCGCCATGGCGTCTCGCCCTGGACGAAGCCGACGTGGCCGCCGCCGGGGGCGAACGCAGCCACAAGATGAGGGTTGGACGCCACCTGCTCGCAGGGGATGGCGTCGGGGCTCGCAATGGGATCGTCGCGGCTCTGGATGAGCAGCGCCGGCACCCGGATGCGCGCGAGGAACGGGCGCGCGTCCGCCCTGGCGTAGTAGTCGGCGGCGTCGGCGAAGCCGTGCAGCGGCGCCGTGAGCGCATCGTCGAACTCGCGCAGGGTGCGGGCGTGGAGCGCCGGCGCGGTGTCGATGGTGCCGTCGAGCAGCGCCTGCTTGGCGCGCACCTTCCTTCGCAGTGAACGCAGGAAGTAGCTGGTGTAGAAGCCGCCCATGAAGCCGCGGCTGATCCGGTCGCAGGATGCCGCCAGATCGAAGGGGACGCAGATGGTCGCGGCGGCGCCGATCGGGCTTTCCGCTCCCCTCTCGCCCAGGTACTTGAGGAGGACGTTTCCTCCCAGGCTGAAGCCGATCGCGCCGATGGGCCGGCCGGGATGGCGGCGCCGGAGGTGCTCCGCGACGAAGGACAGGTCGCCCGTTTCCCCGGCGTGATAGAAGCGGGCGGTCCGGTTCACTTCTCCCCCGCAGCCGCGGAAGTTCAGCCCGACGCCCCGCACGCCGCAGTCGAACAGGCGGCTCAGCACCCCTGCAGCGTAGCGACGCCGGATGTAGCCCTCCAGACCGTGGAGCACGAGCGCGATGGGGGCGTCCGGGCCCGGATCGGGGGTGAAGTCGAGGTCGAGGAAGTCGCCGTCCGGGGTATCCAGCCGGCAACGCTCGAGCGGATGCCAGCCGGCGGGACGGAAGAATGACCCCGCGAGCGTCTGGGCGTGCGGGTTTTTCAGCCACCACGGGGGCCGGAACGCCCGCGGCCGGAAGGGCGCCGCGGCCCCCGCTCCACGCGTCAACTCCCGTTCGCCGGATCCAGCATGGCCTCGATGCGCACCAGCACGTCCTCGTAGTGGAGCCGGGTCGCCCGGTCGCCCGTGCGCCCGGCACCTGAGCGCACCTCCCCGGCCAGCGTCGCAAGCTGCCCGCGCACCGCCGGCACGATGTCGGTGGCGAGGGCGTCCTCGTCCTCCATCAGCTCGGAGAAGCGCTCCAGATGGACCCGCTGCAGGTTGCGCCTGTAGGTGTCCGTGGCCTCGCCGCTCGCCGTCTCGCGCCAGAGCGCGCCGCGCAGGTCGTCGAGCATCTCGTTGAGCCCGTAGGCCGCCGCGCCGTCGAACGCCTCCTGCTCGATCAGGCGCTTCATGCGGTTCACGTCCAGCAGGCGGTTGAGGGCGGAGGCCTGCCAGCCCCCCAGCAGGTCGGGCGCCCCGGACCCCTGCACGCGGTCCAGGATGTCGGGATCGATCAGCCACGACGGCGTCCGAAAGACCTGCTCGTCCAGATAGGCCATCGCCCGTTCCTGGGTCTCCCGCTCCACGCGCTGATACGGGTAGCCGTCCTGGTCCTGGCTCTTCCGGTTCCAGTGCACCCCGCCGACGTTGGTCAGCACGTGTCCCGAGTAGCGGTTCCACTGCGCCCCGATCTGCTGGTGAAGCTCGCGCAACTGGGCGTATCCCTCGCCTTCCTCGTAGGTCCAGTCGCGCAGCGAGCCGGCGATGCGCCTCAGGTTGGCGATGCCCAGTTCCGACGCGTGCATGGCGTCGTCGCCGATGGCTTCCGTGAGCGACTCCGGGTCGGCCTGGCTGGGATCGCCGAAGCGATACACGGGGTCATCGCCCGTGTCCAGGATCCACTTGTGCAGCGTCGGCTTCTCTTCCTCCGGAGAACCCGCTTCCGGGATGGGCCGATAGCCCCAGCTGACCGAGTAGATGTCGTACGGGCCCACGCGCGGGAGCACACAGGCGTCGTCCCCGGGCTGCGCCACGTAGTTGAAGCGGGCGTAGTCCATGATAGACGGCGCCGTCCCCATCGTGCAGGTGAAGCTCGTGCGCAGCGAATCGACCGGATACGCGGCCGATGACTTCATGTTGTGCGGCAGCCCGATGGTGTGGCCCACCTCGTGCGCGGACACGAAGCGGATCAGCTCGCCCATCACCTCGTCGTCGAACTTGATCCCGCGCGCGTTCTCTTCGCGGGCCGCGGTCTGCACCAGGTACCAGTTGCGCAGCAGGTTCATCACGTTGTGATACCACTGGATGTCGCTCTCGAGGATCTCCCCCGTCCGCGGATCATGGACGTGAGGTCCCGACGCGTTCTGGACCGATGAGGCCAGGTAGCGGATCACCGAGTAGCGCGTATCCTCGGGGCTCCAGTCGGGGTCCTCCTCCGGCGAGGGGGGCTCGCGCCCCTCGATGGCGTTGCTGAATCCCGCCGCTTCGAACGCCACCTGCCAGTCGTTCACCCCCTGGATGATGTACGGGCGCCACTTCTCCGGCGTCGCGGGATCCACGTAGTAGACGATGGGCTGCACGGGGTCGACCAGCTCTCCGCGCGCCCACGCCTCCGGGTCCGACGGCTCGAGCCGCCAGCGGGTGATGAAACGCTCCTGCTCGGCGCGCTGCTCGTCCAGCCCGTAGTTGGTGCGGGTCACGGAGAAATAGCCGACCCGCTCGTCCCACAGGCGCGGCTGCATGGGCTCGTCGGGCAGCAGCAGCATGGAGTGGTTCATCTCGAGCGAGAGGGTGTTCGACTCGGCGTCGGACGGAGCCTCGGTGGCCTGGTAGGTGACCACCCGGCGCACCTCGACGTTGCGCGGGAAGCTGCGCACCGACTCGATGAAGGTGCGGTCCCCGTCGAGGCTGCGAACCTCGTACTGCTCCCGCCGCTGCGGGCGAATGCCGAAAAGCGGCACGTCGCTCTCGAACAGGTCGTTGACCTGAATGACGACGGCCGATGAGTCCTCGGACACGGTCTCGACGTCGAAGACGTGAATAACGGGCTCGAAGTTGGAGTTCAGCACCGACTGATAGATGGTGCTCTCCGGGTCGGCGTAGTTCTCGTGGCTCACCTGGCGCAGCATCACCTGGTCGCCGCGCCGTTGCCAGCGCACCACCGCGGTCCCCTCCTTGGCGCCGCCCCAGCCCACGTTCTCCGCGGTGCGGGAGATCCGTGACACCACCAGCATCTCGCGCCCGAACTGCTCGACGGGGATCTCGTAGAAGAAGTCCGTATCGACCTGGTGGACGGCGAACAGGCCGTCGTCGCTGACGGCGTCGCCGGTGATGACCTCGGAGTACGACGACATGGCGTCATCGTCCCGATCCGATCCCGCAGGCGAGGGGGTGGGCCCGGGATCCGCGTGCCCGGCGGTGCAGGCGGCCAGGGCAGGCGGCACTAGAAAAAGGGGCAACAGGCGAAGAACGGGCATCAGGCGGAGCGAAACGTCAGAGCGTGGCATGGGAGTCTCCGGCAGCAGATTCGGCGTGGCGGGGGTCTGTGAACGTGGCGGGGGTTGTCGAACGCGAGGGGACCGCTCGGAAGTTAGAAAACCGGGAGGGCCCATGCCACGTCGCGGAGCGGGGCGCGATGCCGCGCTTCGGCCGGCGCAGCAGACAACCGTGCGGATGATGTGCCCGGAGGACCGGGGCAGGCGAGTCCGGGCCGTTGAACCCGCCGAGCGATTTGTTTACACTGTTCACATGGCCATTCAGCGAGACGATATCCGAAGCCACGCGACCGAACTCTATCTTTGTGGAGGGCTCAGGGCGCTTTCCATGCGCAACCTGGCGGCCAGGCTGGGCGTGACCGCGCCTGCGCTGTATCGCCATTACGCCAGCAAGGACGAAGTGCTGCGCGATATGGTGCGCGAGGCCTACCGGCAGTCGGCCGCCTACATCTACCGGGCGCTCTCGGCCGCCACGCCCCTGGAACGGTTCCGGCGCGCCGGGGAGGAGAACCTCGATTTCGCCCTGACGCATCCGCGCTGGTACGAGATGATGTACCTCTCGCCGGAGCGCTTCGGCTGGTCCGACTACCCGCCCGAAGTGGCTGCCCATGCTCACGCTACACACCAGTTCTGGATGGACCGGGTGCGCGAGTGCGTGGATGCCGGGTACCTGAGGGCCGAAGCCGACATCCGCGACGTGGGGATGACTATGTGGGCCCATTCCCATGGCCTGATCACGATCTACATGCGGGGACTGCTGAGCCTGAGCGAGACCGAGTTCCGGGACGCCTACCGGGCTTCCGCCCGGCGGATGCTGCTGGGCCTCGGAACCCGCAAGCTGCTCAGCGAGGTGCAGGGCGGGGAGCAGGCCGGATCGAACCGTGCCGGGGAAACAGACGAATACCAGCAAACCGAATACAGCGAGGCATACGGATGATGAACGATAGCGGGCGGCGGTGGACGGGAGTCAGGCGGAATGTGGGGATCCTGGGGATGGTAGTGAACGCTGTTCTCTTCATGATCGTGGCCGTTGAGACCGCGTTGCCGGCCTTTCTTGGTGCCCAGGAGCCGGTTTCGGCCGCAGCCCCGTCGGGCGAGGTGCTGACGCTACCGGACGTGGTCTCCATGGCGCTCCGGCGCAACCGCGACGTTCGCGATGCGCGCTTTGCCCTGGACCTGGCGCAGGAGCAGGTGTCGGAAGCCTGGGGCGGCGTCCTGCCGACCGTCAGCATGGATGCCAACTACACCCGCAACGTCTCTCCCGCCGTATCTTTCCTTCCGGCCCGTTTCTTCAATCCCGATGCGGGTCCCGACGAACTCCTCCAGGTACAGTTCGGGGCCGACAACAGTTGGAACACGAGCATCAACGTGGAGCAGCCGCTCTTCGATGCGCGTGTGTTCGTAGGCCTGGGAGCGGCCCAGCGCCTGGCGTCGATCCAGGAGGAATTCGTCCGCGGGCGCAGCCAGAACCTGGTCACGCGGGTGCGGCTGGCCTACTACGATCTGCTCCTGGCGCAGGAACAGGAGCGGCTCACGCGCAATTCCGTCACGCGGGTGCGCCAGTCCGTCAAGGAGACCAGCGCGATGAACCGGGCCGGGCTGGCGTCTGCCTACGACCAGCTCCGCATCGAGGTGGAACTGGCCAATCTGGAGCCGAACCTGCGCCGCGCAGAAAACGCCGCGATGCAGTTCCGCCGGGTGCTCGCGGTGGAACTCGCGCTGGAAGACCAGGAGAGCCTGCAGGTGGCCGGGTCCCTGGCCTCGATGGATCTGGACGATCCCGCAGGCAACACGCCGGCCAACCGTGCGATCCTGGCGTTCGCCGGTTCGGCGCCGCTGCAGGGCGCCGCCGAGCAGCGGGTCCAGCAGGCATGGGAACGGCGGTCGGATCTGCGCCAGTTGGAGATGGCCGAGCGTCTGCGCCACTCCGAGATGCGCCTGGAACAGATGCAGTACCTGCCCACGGTCTCGTTCTTCGGCAACTACGTGCTTCAGGCGCAGCAGAACGGACCGCCGGACTTCTTCGGCGACCCGATGTCGCGGGCGTCGGCGCAGGCGGTCGGGATCTCGGTGAGCGTCCCGATCTTCGAGGGCTTCCGCAAGGACGCCCGCGTCGACCAGCGCCGGGCGGCGTGGCGGCAGGCCGAGACCCAGTTCCGGTTCGCGCGCGACCAGGCGGCGAGCCAGGTAAAGTCGCTGATCGAACTGGCCGATGAGGCGCGGGCCCGGGCGCGCGGGCAGAAGCTGGCGGTCCAACAGGCGCAGCGCGGCTTCGAGATCGCCTCCGCGCAATACCGCGAGGGTCTGAGCGGCCAGCTCGAGCTTACGGACGCCGAGGTGGCGCTCAGACAGAGCGAGTTCAACTACGCGCAGGCCGTGTACGACTATCTGGTGGCCTGGGCGCAGCTCGACGAAGCGGTTGGCGCCGTGCCGATGGTGGATTCGCAATTCAGGCAGGCTGACGGACAGTAGACAACACGAAGTCTTCGAGGAAACGACGATGAATCGAGCAGTACGGCGGATGACAAGGGGAGTGGCGCTGGGGCTTGCGGGGGTCGTGGCCGCCTGCAGCAGCAGCGCGGAGGCGGGCGATACCATTCCGCCCATCATCGAAGGCGCCACGCGCGTGATCAACGTGGAGGTGGAGCCGATCGCGCCCACCGGCTTCACCGAGCTGATCCGGCTCACGGGCACCGTGCGCGCGAACCGCGACGTAGTCGTGTCGGCCACCGAAGCAGGGCTCGTGGCCTCGATCCTGGTGGACCAGGGGAGTCCGGTACGGGCTGGTCAGGCGGTGGCCCGGCTGGACGATACGCAGTTGCGGGCGCAGGTGGACGAGGCGCGCGCCCGCGCGGACCTGGCGCAGGAGACCTGGGAGCGGTACAGGCGGCTCTTCGAGGAGGATCAGGTCGGGTCCGAGCTGCAGTACCTGGAGGCCCGCTACACGGCCGAGCAGTCGGCGGCGAGCCTGACCGCGCTTTCCGCCCGGCTCGACGCCACCGTCATCAGGGCACCCTTCGAGGGCGTGCTCGACTCCCGGGACATCGAACTCGGCAGCATGATCATGCCGGGGACGCCGGTGGCCCGCGTGGTGGACCTTGACCCGGTGCGCATCCGCGGCGGCGTGCCCGAGCGGTTCGCGCTCGACGTACGGCCAGGCTCAAGGGCCACCGTGACCTTCCAGGTGCTCGAGGGCGAGATCTTCGAGGGCGACATCACCTACGTGGGTGCCGCGGTGGATCCCGAGGACCGCACCTTTCCGGTCGAGCTGACCCTCGCCAACCCCGGCGGGCTCATCAAGCCGGAGATGGTGGCCAACATCGAGATCGTGCGCGAGACCCGCTCCGACGTGGTGGTGGTTCCCCGCGAGGTGCTGCTGAGGGTCGAGGACGGCTACGTCGCGTACGTGGTGGAAGGCTCCGGCGACGAGGGAGTGGCGCGGCTGCGCGATGTTGAGCTGGGACCCGCCCAGCGCAACCTGGTCGTCATAGAGGAAGGCCTTCGGGCCGGAGACCGGCTCGTCGTCATCGGCCAGCAACTGATCGCCGACGGCGACCGGGTGCGGGTGGTGAACTGACTGCGCAATCCAACGGATTGAACCCAAGAGAGACGGAACCCAAGAGAGACGGATATGTCAGAGTTCAGGGACGAACGGACGGCCGGAGAGGCGAACGCGCAGGGCGAGGACGTGGGCGCGGGCCGGCCCCGCAGCGACGCGGGCTACCTGGCGCGCTTCAAGGAATTCGTGCTGACCAGCTTCGCCATCGACCACCGCACCAGTTCCGTGGTGTTGCTGATCCTCATCACGATCACCGGCCTGACCTCCTACCAGGTGATCCCGAAGGAGTCGTTTCCCGAGATCGAGATCCCGCTGATTGCCGTCAACACCATCTACCCGGGGGTGTCGCCTGCGGACATCGAAACACTGGTCACCCGCCCGATCGAGGAGGAACTCAGCACCATCTCCGACATCAAGGAGCTTTCCTCCACTTCCATCGAGGGATATTCCAGCGTAACCGCCGAGTTCGAGACCACGGTCAACATCGAGGAGGCGCTCCAGCAGATACGCGAGAAGGTCGACCTGGCCAAGCCCGAACTGCCCGAGGACGCGGAGGAGCCGGGCATCCTGGAGTTCACCTTTTCCGAACTCCCGATCATGCAGGTGAACCTCGCGGGTGACTTCGACCTGGTCTACCTGAAGGAGATCGCCGAGGATCTGCAGGATGAGCTGGAGAGCGTTCCCGAGATTCTGCGCGTGGACGTGCGGGGCGGGCTCGAACGCGAGGTCAAGGTGGACGTCCACCTGTCGAGACTCCAGTTCTACAACCTGGCGCTCCAGGACGTCATCGACGCGATCGCGGCCGAGAACGTCAACATCCCGGGCGGCTCCATCGACGTGGGCAACCAGCGGTTCCTCGTGCGGGTGGACGGCGAGTTCGACGATCCCGAGCTGATTCAGGATCTGGTCATAACCGCCGACGACGCGGGCCCCATCTACGTGCGCGACCTGGCGGACGTCGAGTTCGGGTTCTCGGAGCGCGAGAGCTACGCCCGGCTGGACGGGTCGCCGGTGGTGACGCTGGACATCGTCAAGCGGTCGGGAGAGAACATCATCGAGACCGCGGATCGGGTGAGGGCGGTCATCGACGAGATGACGCCGCTCTTCCCGGCGACCATGACGGTGAAGATCACCGGGGACATGTCGCGCGACATCTTCTCCATGGTGAGCTCGCTCGAGAACAACATCATCTCCGGGCTCATCCTGATCGTGAGCGTGCTGCTGTTCTTCCTGGGGCTGCGCACGTCGCTCTTCGTCGCCATCTCGATCCCCTCGTCGATGTTCCTGTCCTTCGGGGTGCTCAGGCTGCTGGGCGTGTCCATGAACATGGTCGTGCTCTTCTCGCTCATCCTGGCGCTGGGGATGCTGGTCGACAACGCGATCGTGGTGGTAGAGAACATCTACCGCTACGTGGAACGCGGGTGGAACCGGAGGCTCGCCGCCAAGAAGGCGACGGGCGAAGTGGCCGGTCCGGTAATCGCCGCGACGCTCACCACGCTGGCCGCATTCGCGCCGCTCCTGTTCTGGCCGGGCATCTCGGGCGAGTTCATGGGCTACCTGCCCACGACCCTCATCGTGACGCTCTCCAGTTCGCTCTTCGTGGCGCTGGTGATCGTTCCGACGCTGTGCTCGATGTTCATCCTGCGCGAAGGGGAGGAGCCTCCGCCGCTCACGCGGGCGGCGCGCCTCACCCTGGTCGGTGTCAGCGCCGGGGTTATTCTCGGCTTCGCGCTCGCCAATCCGCTCACTGCCGCGCTGCTGCTCGTCACCGCGGGGCTGCTGTGGGCCCTCTACCACTTCGCGATCAAGCGCGCGGCTCTGGCCTTCCAGCACTGGTGGCTCGAGCGGGCGATCGTCTTGTACGAAGCCCAGCTGACGCGCGCGCTCAACCACCCCGTCCTCGTGCTCGCCGGGTGCGCGGCGATGCTCGTGGTGACCGTGGTCCTGTTCGGGCGGTTCAACGCGGGGGTGGAGTACTTCCCGGAGGCCATTCCGCCCCGCCAGATCATGATCGACGTGGACGCCCCGACCGGTACCCGCGCGGACTTCACCGACCGGCTCGTGCGCCGCATCGAGGACAAACTGCCCGCCTACGAGGGGGTTGCGCTCGACGGCGAGTCGGTGGTGGCCACCGTGGGCGGAGGTGGCGGAGGCGGTCCGATGGGCGGCGGCCCGGGCGGCCCGGAAGCTGGACTCGTGACCATCTCCATGGTGGAATTCCAGGACCAGCGGACCGACGCCTTCCAGACGCTGGCGATGCTGCAGGAAACGATCGGCAGCGACCTCGCGGGAGCCGACATCTCGGTCGACAAGGCCGAAGAGGGACCCGCCACCGGCCCGCCCGTGAACGTCGAACTGTCGGGTTCGGACCCCGAGCTGCTGAACCAGCTCGCCGACGAGATGATCGCCACCCTGCAGGCGGATCCCGTCTACGCCAAGCTTGTCCGCCTCAACAGCAACCTCGACGACGCCCGTCCCGAACTGGGCGTGCGCGTGGACCGGGAGAAGGCCGCGCTCTACGGGCTCTCGACCCGTCGCGTGGGCCAGGCCATCCGGGGCGCCATCCAGGGCATCGAAGCGGCGAAGTACCGGACCGGCAACGACGAATACGACATCATCGTGCGCCTGGCGGAGGAGGACCGGGACGAGCTCAGCACCCTGTCCGAACTCACGGTGCTGTCGGACGGCGACCCCATCCCCCTGCTCTCGGTGGCTTCCTGGGAGGTAGGGGAAGGGGCGGGGTCCATCCAGCGCCTCGACATGGACCGCTCGGTTACGGTGTCGTCGGAGGTGCGCGCCGGCTTCAACTCCAACGCCGTGCTGGGCGAGGTGCAGGCGGCGCTCGCGGAGTTCGCGGAGTCGCTCCCGCCGGGATACCAGATCCGCTACACGGGCGAGAACGAGGAGCAGGCGGAGGCCCAGGCCTTCCTCACCACCGCGTTCCTGATGGCGCTCTTCCTCATCGGCTTCATCCTCATCTCGCAGTTCAACTCGCTGGTGAAGCCCTTCATCATCCTGACCTCGGTGATCATGTCCACGGTCGGCGTGCTGCTGGGGCTGATGGTGTTCCAGATGCCCTTCGGCATCATCATGACCGGGGTGGGCATCATCTCCCTTGCCGGAATCGTGGTGAACAACGCCATCGTGCTCATCGACTACATCGACGTGCTGCGCGGGCGCGACGGAGTGAACCGGCGGGACGCGCTGGTGCTGGGCGGCATGACCCGCTTCCGCCCGGTGGTGCTGACCGCGGTGACGACGGCGCTCGGCCTGGTGCCGCTCGCGATCGGGCTCAACTTCGACTTCTTTGGCCTGTACGGAAGCCTCACTCCGGACCTGTACTGGGGAGGCGACCAGGCCGCCTGGTGGGGACCGATGGCGATCGCGGTGATCGCCGGAATCATCTTCGCCACCTTCCTCACCCTGATCGTGGTGCCCGTGATGTACCAGGTGGTCGACGACATCGGGCGGTTCTTCCGCCGGCACTACTCCTCGCGGGCCGCGGAGACCGCCTGATGAGCCGCGCCCGGGACCGTGCCAGGGGATTTGCGTTTAAGGGCCCCCGCGGCCACTCTATAGGCTGGATTTCGTACCGTTCGCGTTCGTCGCGCTCTCATGTCTGAGGAGGTTGCCATGCACTCGAGGAATTCCGTTACTCGCCGCCGCTTCATGGGAGGAGCGGCAGCGGCGCTGGGGTACGCCGGGCTCAGGCCCACCGGACTGTTGGGGTGGGATTCGCGCCCGCGCCCGCTCAGCCTCACCCCGCAGGAGTACGACTACGATTCCTTCGCCAAGCTCTCCTCCAACGAGAATCCGTACGGCCCGTCCGAGCGGATGATGGAGGCGATGAACGGCGCGTGGAAGTACGCGAACCGGTACGGCTATCCCGACGGCGACATCCAGCAGAAGATCGCCGAGCACCACGGCGTGGAATCGGAGAACATCCTGCTGGGCGCGGGCTCGGGCGAGACCCTCCGGGTGGTGGCGCACACCTACCTCGGGCACAAGAAGAAAGTCATCGGCGTGCGGCCGACCTACCTGAGCGTCTTCGGCGTCGCTACCGGGATCGACGCGGACGCCATCATGCTGCCGCTGCTCGACGACTACTCGCAGGACATCCCGGCGATGATCGACGCCACCCTCAAGAACTACCGCGATGTCGGGCTCTTCTATCTGTGCAACCCCAACAACCCGACCGGCATGGCGGTCCCGGCCGACGACGTCCGGCGGGTGCTGGACGAAATCCCCGAGGACATCCCGGTCCTCATCGACGAGGCCTACCATCACTTCGTCGAGGATCCCTCCTACGAGACGGCGGTGCCCTACGTGAACGAAGGGCGCAAGGTCATCGTCGCGCGCACCTTCTCCAAGATCTACGGCATGGCCGGGCTGCGCCTCGGCTACGGCATCGCGCCCGCCGACATGATCAGCGACATGCGCACCTACACCACCGGCAGCGTGAACGCGCTGGTGAGGTGGGGCGGGGTCGCCGCGCTCGAGGACCTGGAGAACGAGCGCTTCGTGCGCGAGACGACGCTCCGCCTGCGCAAGCAGACCACCGAGGAGCTGCAGGCCCTGGGCTACGAGGTGCTCCCCTCCGAGACCAACTTCTTCATGGTGAACACCGGACGTCCGGCCGCCGAAGTCCGGGCCGCGTTCCGGGAGAGGGGCGTGCTCGTGGGCCGCGACTTCCCGCCCATGCTCGACTACCTGCGGGTATCGGTCGGCACCGAGGAGGAGATGGCGCGCTTCATGACGGCGTGGAAGGAGATCATGCCGCCCAGAACCGCCACCACGACGACCTCCGGCTGATCGCGGCGGCATCCGCGGCCTCCGGAACAGGAAGGGGCCGGTCCCGGGCAGGGGCCGGCCCCGTTTTCTTTGAGGCGCCCGAGTGAGCGACTTCTACGACGCCGTTTCACCCGTAACGGGCGAGTCCTACCGGCCGCTCGACGACCTGCGCTTCATGGGCGGGGCCACGCTCCTGCGCGCGCCGCTCGCCACGACCCTCGAGGGCCTCGACATCGCGCTCGTCGGGGTGCCGACCGACCACGGCGTGACCTTCCAGCCGGGTGCGCGCCACGGGCCGCGCGAGATTCGCAACAGGTCCAACGTGGTGCGCAGGATCAACGTGCTGACGGGGGTCGATCCCTTTTCGCTGTGCCGGATCGCCGACGTGGGGGATGTGCGATTCGACAGCATCTACCATCTCGACGACGTGGTCGGGCAGATCGAAGCCCTCTTCACCCGCCTCCGCGCGGCCGGCCCGGTGCCGCTGAGCGCCGGCGGAGACCATTCCGTCACCTATCCCATCTTGAAGGCGCTGGGGGCCGGCCGGCCGCTCGGCATGGTGCAGATCGACGCGCATCTCGACACCTGGGACGCGATCGGCGGTTCGAAATACCACCACGGCGCTCCCTTCCGCCGCGCCGTGGAGGCGGGGGTGCTCGATCCCGAGCGCTCGATCCAGATCGGCATCCGCGGCTACCAGAACTTCCTGGACGGGTTCGAGTTCTCGATGGAACACGGCATGCGCGTCGTCAAGATCGACGAGTTCCGGCGGCTGGGGGTGGAGGGAGTGGTGGAGGAGGCCCGCCGGGTGGTGGGCGACGGCCCGACCTACATCACCTTCGACGTGGACGGGATCGATCCCGCCTTCACGCCGGGCACGGGAACGCCCGAGATCGGCGGGCTAACCACGCGCGAGGCGGTCGCGCTTCTGCACGGCCTGCGCGGCCTCAACCTCGTGGGGGCCGACGTGGTGGAGGTCGCCCCGCCCCTCGATCCCAGCGGGGGCACGGCGCTGGTCGGCGCCTCGCTGATGTACGAGATCCTGTGCCTGCTCGCGGAGTCTCTGGCTTCCCGCCGATAGCACGGAGCCTCCGCTCCCGGCATGATTCCAGTAGACGTCAGTAGATGTCAGTGCGTCCGACTCCCCGGGCGTCAACTCCGTTCCCACCCAGACCCGGAGCGTCGTGTCGCGGGCCTCGCTCCACCGCACGTCGATCTGGATCTGCCCCAGCATCCCGGTCTGGTAGTCGAATTCCACGCGCTCCCCCGGCACCATCAGGCGTTCGAGGATCACCGGATCCTCGGCGCGCGCCAGATCGCGCATGACGACATGCCAGCTTCCCGTGTGCTCCTCCCAGATCTGCAGATGACCCTGAAGCTGGATCCCCAGGGTTGGCACCGGCTGGCTCTGGAAGGAGCCGACGCCATCCTCGATGGGCAGCGCGACCCACGCTCCCCCCTGCTGAAGGACCTGGAGGATCTCCGGTGAGACCTGTGCCCGCAGGGAATGAGCACCTGGCGCCAGCGGCAACACCGCTGTCAGGGCCGAGACCGCCAGCGTGCGCAGCCACGCGGACTGGCGGGGACTCCTCAGCAGTGCCTGCTGCACTCCTCCTCCCATCGAAAGCTCGTCCGTGACCGGCCGCGCCCCGGCTTCGTTTTCCGGATTCGGGCGCCGGTAGCTATACTCGCCATGCCCCCTCGCGTTCCGACAGAACCACGAACCGGCATCCAGGAGCGACGCCTGTGAAATCCGGCCCCGGAAAGCCGGCAGGAGGCCTCCGCTACGCGGCCAACGAACCGCCGCCGCATCCCGCCTCGTTCATCCTCGGGCTGCAGGTGGCCGTGCTGGTATGCACGCCCGTGGTCGTGGTCACCGCGATCGTTACGCGCGCGGCGAATCTGACTGGCTCCTACCTCTCCTGGGCCATCTTCGCCAGCATGGTCATCGGCGGGCTGACGACCATCGTCCAGGCCCGGCGAGTGGCGGGCGTGGGGGGCGCCAGCCTGATGGTCATGGGAGCCTCCGGAGCCTCGATCGGCGTCGCCGTGCTGGCGCTGGCCGCGGGCGGTCCCGCGTTGCTCGCAGTGCTGGTGATCGCCTCGGGGCTCTTCCAGCTCGGCCTGGCGGCCCGCCTGATCCTGCTCCGGCGAATCATCACGCCGGTGGTGTCGGGCACGCTCATGGCGCTCATCTCGGTCACGGTGATGCCCATGGGGTTCGCGTTGCTGATCGAGGTTCCGTTGCAGGCGCCCACGGCCGCGGCGCCCACCATCACGCTCGTCACGGCGGCCGCCGTGCTGGGCCTGATGCTGCGCGCCCCCCGGCTCCTGAGAGCGTGGACCCCGGTGGTCGCGCTCGCTCTGGGGTGCGCCACGGCCGCTCTCTTCGGGATATTCGATCTCACGCCGGTGCGCGAGGCCGGCTGGTTCGGGATCCCCGCCACGGCGTTGCCCGGTCTCGACGCAGGGTTCGATGCGAGCTTCTGGCTGCTCCTGCCGGCCTTTCTGTTCGTCACCCTGGTCATCACGGTCAGGCAGATCGGCGACGCCATCGTCATGCAGCGTCTCTCGCGGCGCGAACAGAAGGCGATCGACTTCCGCAGGGTCCAGGGGGCCGTGGCCGCCTGCGGCGCGGGCACCTTGCTGTCGGGGGTCGCGGGCGTCCTGCCGATCTGGCCCTATCCAGCCGGCATCGCCCTGGCGGAGGGCATCGGCGTGGCGGCCAGAAGGGTGGGCGTCTACATCGGAGCCATCTTCATCGGCCTGGCGTTCGTTCCCAAGATCAGCGCCCTCGTGCTGGCCATCCCGGGGCCCGTGCTCGGTGCCTACATCGTCGTCGTAATCGGGCTCGTCTTTGCCCGCGGCATGCGCGTCGTCTTCCAGGCGGACGGAGGGCGCAACAGCTGGCTGATCGCGGGATTCTCCTTCTGGGTCGGCGTCGGCATCCAGTTCCAGGCGATATTCCCGCAGCACCTGGGAACCCCCGCCGCGCAGATGCTGGCGAACGGACTGACGGCCGGCGGGGTGACCATCCTCCTGCTGAACCTGTTCCTGGAGCTGACCGGGCCCCGGCGGCGAAGGACGGAGATGCTGCTCAGTCCGGACAGCCTTCGCGCCCTCGACGAGTTCGTGGTCGGGTTCGCGGGGAAGTACGGATGGGACGGCGAGGGAAGGGGGCGCCTCAGAGCGGCATCGGAGGAAGCGCTCCTCAGCCTGGCCCGGCAGGAGGAGGACGGGAGCCATGCCGATGACCGGCGGCTGCGCGTCGTCGCGCGCAACGACCGCACGGGAGCCATCCTCGAGTTCAGCGCGGCGACCGACGCCGGGAATCTGGAGAACCAGATCGTTCTGCTCGGCGACATCCCGGACCTGGAGAGCAAGCGCGACCTGTCGCTGCGGCTCCTTCGCCACTACGCGTCATCCGTGAAGCACCAGCAGTACCACAACGCGGATGTCGTCACGATTCGCGTGGACAGGTAGCGCCAGCCGGACGGAAGGCTCGCGACCGAGGCGCAGGCCGGCTCAGACCAGCCGCCGCAGAATCAACTCCGCGCACTCCTCGGGCCCCAGCTCCTCGGTGTCGAGGTGCAGGTCCGGGTTCTCGGGCTGCTCATAGGGGCTGTCGATGCCGGTGAAGTTCGTGATCTCGCCCCTCATCGCCCTGACATACAGTCCCTTCGGGTCGCGCGCCGCGCACACTTCGATGGACGCGTCGACGAAGATCTCGTTGAAGTCACCGGGTGCGAACAGACCGCGGGCGAAAGCCCGTTCCGACCGGAAGGGGCTGATGAAGGACACGATGACGATCAGCCCCGCATCGACCATCAGTCGAGCCACCTCGGCCACCCTGCGGATGTTCTCCACCCGGTCGGCCTCGGTGAAGCCGAGGTCCCGGTTGAGTCCGTGGCGGACGTTGTCGCCGTCCAGGAGGTAGGTGTGGTGGCCCTCCGCGTGAAGGCGCTTCTCGAGCAGGTCGGCGATCGTGGACTTGCCCGACGCCGGGAGTCCCGTGAGCCACAGACACCGGGCCCGCTGCAGCTTGAGTTCCTGGCGGGCCTCCCGGGTGACGTGGAAGTCCTGCCAGCGGATGTTGGACGCGCGCCTGAGCGCAAAGTTGACGGTGCCGGCGCCTGCGGTCTCGTTGGTGGCCAGATCGATCAGGATGAAGCTGCCCAGCCCGGGGTATCGGTCGAAGGGCGCGTAGGGAATCGGCCGGTTGGTCGCGATGTTGACCGTGCCGAGGTCGTTGAGGTTCAGCGTGGCGCCTGCCAGCCTGCTTCCCCGCGAGACGTCCAGCCGGTACTTGATGCGGGTGACGGTCGCGGTCACCTCCCGCGAATGGATCTTCAGCAGGTAGGAGCGGCCGACCACCAGAGGGCGGTCGCTCATCCAGATCAGGTTGGCCTGGAACTGGTCCGTCACACCCGGCGGATTGAAGGCTTCCGCGATCACGTCTCCGCGCGTCACATCCACCTCGTTGGCGAGGGTCAGCGTCACCGAGTCGCCCCGTTCGGCCCGCTCCCGGGCCCCCTGCCAAACCACGATCGACTCCACGACGGTCTCCGCTCCCGACGGGGATATGCGCACACGGTCCCCCACGGCGACCCTGCCGGCCGTGATCCGGCCGCTGTAGCCGCGAAAATCGGGGCTGGGCCGGTTGACGTACTGGACGGGCATCCGGAAGGACTCCCTTTCGATGGACGATTCGACATCGACCGTCTCCAGGTGCTCGAGCAGCGTCGGGCCGGCATACCACTCGGCCGAATCGCGGCGGCGCGTGAGATTCTCTCCCGTAAGCGAAGATACGGGCATGATCCGCAGGCTCTCGACACCCGAATCCCGCGCCAGCGACCGGTACTCGTCGGCGATCGCCTGGAAGATGCTCCGGTCCCAGAGCACCAGATCCATCTTGTTGACCGCAAGGACCACGTGCCGGATCCCGAACATGGCGGCGATGCGGGTGTGCCGGGCGGTCTGGGGCAGGATCCCCTTGCGGGCGTCGGCCACAACGACCGCCAGTTCGGCGTTCGAGGCGCCGGTCGCCATGTTGCGGGTGTACTGTTCGTGTCCGGGCGCGTCGGCGACGATGAAACGGCGCCGGGCCGTCTCGAAGCTCCGGTAGGCGACGTCGATGGTGATGCCCTGCTCGCGCTCGTCGCGCAGACCGTCGACCAGGAGCGCCAGATCCGCCTGGTCGCCCCGGGTTCCCCAGCGCCGGGAATCCTCCTCCACCTTGCGCATCTGATCGGCAAAGACCTGCCGGCAGTCCCAGAGCAGCCGGCCGAGAAGGGTGCTCTTGCCGTCGTCCACGGCGCCGCACAGGACGAAGCGCAGGGGCGGTCGCGCCGGCGCCGGACCGGATGCCATCAGAAGTAGCCCTGCCGCTTCTTGCGTTCCATGGAGGCGTCCCCGTCATGGTCCACCAGGCGTCCCCGGCGTTCGGAATCGTGGGTCGCCAGCGTCTCGGCGAGGATCGCCTCCAGGGTGTCGGCGCCGCTCTCGACGGCGGTCGTGAGCGGGTAGCATCCCAGGGTGCGGAAGCGGACTGGAAGCAGCCGCGGCTCCTGGCCGGGCTCCAGAGGCATGCGTTCGTCGTCGACCATGATCCACTGGCCTTCACGTTCGACGACCGGGCGCTTCTTCGCGAAGTACAGCGGAACCACCGGGATCCCTTCCGCCGCGATGTAGCGCCAGACATCGGCCTCGGTCCAGTTGGAGAGGGGCGAAACCCGGAGCGATTCACCCTGTTGGACACGCGTGTTGTACAGGCTCCAGAGTTCGGGGCGCTGGGCCCTGGGATCCCACTGATGGGCCGCGTTGCGGAAGGAAAACACCCGCTCCTTCGCCCGCGATTTCTCCTCGTCCCGCCGCCCACCCACGAAGATGATGTCGTACTTCCCCGCGTCCAGCGCCTGTCGCAGCGCTTCGGTGATCATCACGTCGGCATAGCGTTCCGATCCGTCGGTGAAGGGGTCTGCGCCGGCCTTCAGGCCCGCCCGGTTCACGTGAACCCGCAGCTCGACGCCCGTCTCGGCGACCATGCGGTCGCGGAAGGCGATCATCTCCCGGAACTGCCAGGTGGTGTCGATGTGCAGCAGGGGAAGCGGGGGGCGCGCGGGCCAGAACGCCTTGCGGGCGAGATGGAGCAACACCGACGAGTCCTTGCCCATCGAATACAGCATGACGGGTCGGGCCGCCGTCGCGGCTCCCTCGCGGATGATCTCGATGGCCTCGGATTCGAGCGCCGAGAGCCAGTGGGCACCCGAACGGTCGGTGCGGCCGCTGCTCTCCCGCTTCCCGCTCATGTTCTCGCAGATTGCATCGTGTAATTCGTCCCGGAGACGTTTGGCGACGGGATCGTACCACCGTTCCGGGACCGGTTCAACTGGTTCCGGCGGCACAATCCGCGCCTTGGGTGGATCAGCCGGAGGTGAACCCGAGTCGTGTTGACACCGGGTGACGAAGCCTGCAGCTTGTGGCATTGGTATTCTGTCGGAGTGCGCGCTGAATCCCCATACCATGCAAGTGCCCGGGTAGACCCATGGACCTGAAGGTCAGTTGGGAAAGGATGAATGGCGTGCTGATCGCCTCGCCCGCGGGTCGTGTCGACAGCGTGAACAGCGCGGCATTCCGGGAAGCGCTGGTGTCGGAGGTGCCGGCGGACGAGAGAGCCCTCCTCCTCGACCTGCGCGGTCTTTCCTACATGAGCAGCGCCGGCCTGAGCGTCCTGCTGGTGCTGGCCAAGAGATTCCGCGGATCCGGCAAGGCGATGGGGATGTGCGGGCTTCCGGCGGCGATTGCCGCGGTCGTCACGCTCAGCGGCTTCGACAAGATCATCCCCGTGTACGACACGCGTGACGCGGCACTCGAGGCGATGTCCCTCCCTGAGGATGCCGATTCGGTGCACCAGCCTGCCGAGGCGCCGTTGGCCGCTTCGGACGAGGAGACCGACTCGAACCGGAAGCGATCCGGTCCGCGGCGGTGGAGTTTCAAGATGCACTCGAACTGAGCATCGGGGGCTCCTCGCCCGAGGAGGCCGGTAGCAACTCGTCCTCAAGACTCGCAGGCACCCCGGCCGTACGGTTGTGAAGCGGCCCTTCGCGCACGACATTCGCTCCTGTGCCCGCATGCATGCCGCGTGCGCATCCCCGCAGCCAGGAGCCCCCGATGCCCGGCACTTCGAGTCGCCCCCGGTCCACCCACTGCGCCCGTCCCCGTCCCCCCCTCCTGCCAGCCGTGGCGGTCTTGTTCGCCGCCGTGCTGGCGGGACCGTCAGCCGCGCCGGAACTCGCTGCGCAGCAGGGGACGACCGGCGGCAACTGGCTCTACTACGGAGGTGATGCGGGGAGCACCAAGTACGCTCCTCTCGACCAGATCACCGCCGACAACGTCGCCGACCTGGAGGTCGCGTGGCGCTGGGAGTCGCGCAACTTCGGCGACCGGCCCGAGTTCAACTACCGGGTGACCCCCCTCGCCGTGGACGGCACCCTGTACGTCACGGCGGGCTACCGGCGGGCGGTCGTGGCCATCGACGGGGCCACCGGCGAGACCCTGTGGATGTACCGCATGGACGAGGGGGTGCGCGCCGAGACCGCTCCGCGCGCCAACTCCGGACGCGGGGTCGCCTACTGGACGGACGGCCAGGCGGAGCGCGTCCTGGTGATCACCCCGGCCTACCACATGGTCTCGCTGGACGCGAAGACCGGGCGGCCCGATCCGGCCTTCGGCCAGGAGGGGGTCGTCGACCTGCGCGCGGAGTTCGGCCCCCGCGAGGTCGACATCGACAACGACCCGCTGGGCTCGAGCTCCCCGCCGGTGATCGTGGGCGACGTGGCGGTGGTGGGGACCGCGCTGCCCTCGGGAAGCTCGCCCCCGAAGCCCGACATGCCGCCCGGTCACGTGCGCGGCTACGACGTGCGCACCGGCGAACGGCTGTGGATCTTCCACACCATCCCGCAGGAGGGCGAGTTCGGCAACGACACCTGGCTGGAAGGGTCCTGGCGCTACACCGGCAACGCGGCCGTCTGGACGCCGTTTTCGGCGGATCTGGAACGCGGCTACGTATACCTGCCCATCGAAGCCCCGACGGGCGACTACTACGGCGGCCACCACCCTGGCGACAATCTCTTCTCGCAGAGCCTGGTGTGCCTGGACGCGCGCACCGGCGAGCGCGTGTGGCACTTCCAGATGGTCCATCACGGCATCTGGGACTACGATCCGCCCGCGCCCCCGATCCTGCTCGACATCAACGTGGACGGGCGCACCATCCCGGCGGTGGCGCAGGTCACCAAGCAGGCGTTCACCTACGTCTTCGACCGCTACACCGGCGAGCCGGTGTGGCCCATCGAGGAGCGGCCGGTGGCGCCCAGCGAGGTGCCTGGCGAGTGGACCGCGCCCACCCAGCCGTTCCCCACCCGCCCCGCCCCCTTCGACCGCCAGGGCGTGTCGGTGGACGACCTCATCGACTTCACCCCGGAGCTGCGCGCGGAGGCGCTGGACATGGTCTCCCGGCTGGTGATCGGGCCGCTCTACACGCCACCCTCCGTCATCGATCTGGACGATCCCAACGGCACCCTGGGCACGCTGGTGCTGCCCGGGTCGCTGGGCGGCGCCAACTGGCCGGGCGGCTCGGTCGACGCGGAGACGGGCATCCTGTACGTCACCTCGGTCACGTCGCCGTCCGTGCACGGGCTTATCAACGACCCGGAGATCTCCAGCATGGACTACATCTCCGGGCGCGCCTTCCGCCGGGTGCGGGGAGGCGGCCCGCAGGGACTGCCGCTCATCAAGCCGCCGTGGGGACGGATCACCGCCATCGACCTGAACACCGGCGACCACGTCTGGATGAGGCCCAACGGAGACACCCCCGACTACGTGCTCGAGCACCCCGCCACGGCCGGGGTCGACATCCCGCCCACGGGCAAGCCCGACCGCGGCGGCACCATGGTGACCCGGACCCTGCTCTTCGCCGGGGAAGGGGGCGGCATGTTCGCGGCCTTCGGGTCGGGCGGCAACAAGCTGCGCGCCCACGACAAGGCGACCGGCGAGATCGTGCACGAGTTCGAGTTGCCCGCGAACCAGACCGGCATCCCGATGACCTACCTGGCCGATGGCCGCCAGTTCATCGTGGTGGCGGTGGGCGACCGCGGCCATGCGGCCGAGCTTGTGGCGCTCGCGCTCCCGCAATAGGACCCGGGCCTCCCCGGAAGCATCAGCCGGGCACCTGCGCGGCACCTCCGTCACGGTGCAACCCTCCCGTCTGCCCTCGCGTCTGATGGTCTGATGGCGCGCGCCAGGGCCGCGAAGGTTTCCGGCCACAGCGCTCGCATCGTGGACGACAACGGGTGGGGCAACCGAGGGGAGGATCGCATGTTGAGGAAGAAGCGGAAGACGGGAAGCGGGCGAACCAGACGGATCGGCGCGGCACTCTGGATGACCGGACTGCTCATGGCGCTGACGGCGCCGGCGGTGCTGGAGGCGCAGGAGCGCAATCGTGGGCGGGGCCGGGGTGGCCCGGAGCGTGGTCTGATTCGCCTTCAGGGCAATCTGATGTCGCGCGGCCTGCTCGGGATCCAGTTGAGCATGCGCTCGGCGGACACGGACGCGCAGGGCGCCGAGGTGCAGGGGGTCACCAGCGACGGCCCGGCCGACGAGGCGGGGCTCCGGGAAGGCGACATCATCACCTCGCTCGACGGTCACAGCCTGCTCGAGCCCCTGGCCGACCCGGACCTGGAGGAGCGTGTCGATTCCGACCGGTCCGTGCCCAGTCAGCGGCTGCTGTTTCTGGCGCGCGAACTGGAGCCGGGCGAGCAGGTCGTGGTGGAATACCTGCGCGACGGCACGACGGCGTCGGCCACCGTCGAGCCTCGCTCGACCTGGATGCGGCTGGGGTTCGACGCGGACCGCATGGAGGTAGTGATGGATCAGGCCCGCGAGCGCGCCCGGGAGGCCAGCGAGCGGGCGCGCGAGGTGGCCGAGCAGATGCGCGAACAGTGGGACGACTATGCCTGGTACCCGGAGGGAGGCTCGGCGATTGCGGTGATGGGGCTGCGCGCTTCGCACGGCATCAGCCTGGTGACGCTGAACCCCGCACTGGGACGTTACTTCGACGCCGAGTCCGGCGCCTTGGTCACCGACGTGGAGGAAGACAACCCGCTGGGGCTTGAGGCCGGTGACGTGATTCAGGCCATCGACGGGCGCACCATAGACTCGGCCGGGGACGTGCGCCGCATCCTGCGCTCCTACGAAGAGGGCGAGGCCATGACGCTCACCATCGTGCGCGACGGCGGCGAGATGCAGGTGAGCGGCTCGGTGGAGGATCAGGCGAACCTGCGGCGAGGCGGGGTCATGCGCGGGGCGCCGGCCGGCCCCGTGGGCCGGAGGATTTCGGTCCGGCGCACGGCGCCTCGACGCGCGGTGTTCTGGCGGACGTCGAACCGCGTCGGGCGGCCGTGGAGGGGCATGAGCCTGTAACCTGGGGTGGGGCGGAAGGGTGGCGGGGCGGGGAGCCGGCGCCGGGCGCGAAAGCGTTCCGGCGCCGGTTGCACTTGTGCGCGCGCGGTACCTTGTCCAATCTGTAAAGGAGAAGTACCGCAGTCTCTCCGTTTCGCGGCCGCGCTCCAGGGGCCGCGAGAGCCCGTCGCACCCGGCAACCCCCTACCCGTATCGTGTCGGACAGGCAATCCCTAGGCATACTTCAGGTTCTCGGCAGCGGATCCGGATTCATCCGCCTGCAGAAATTCGGCTACACCGCGTCCAAGCAGGACGTGTACGTCGGCCCCAAGGTCATCCGGCGCTTCGGACTGCGCACGGGGGACGAGATCGCCGGCGATGTCGGCAACCGGCCGCGCAACGGCAAGGCGCCCCCGCTCACGCGGGTGATCGCGGTTAACGGCGAGCCGCCCGATGTGTTGCGCGACCGGCCCGAGTTCACGCGTCTGAGCGCGCTCCACCCCAGGAATCAGCTCAAGCTCGAGTGCGAGATCACGCACTATGGGCAGCCCGACTTCACCAATCGCGTCATCGACCTCTTCTGTCCCTTCGGCAAGGGTCAGCGGGCGATGATCGTGGCTCCGGCGAAGGCGGGGAAGACGACGATCCTGCAGCGGGTGGCGCAGGGCGTCGTTACCAACCACCCGGACTGCCATCTCTACATCCTTCTGGTGGACGAGCGGCCGGAAGAGATCACCGAGATGGAGATGTGCGGGTACGGCGAGGTCATCGCCTCCAGCTTCGACTATCCCCCCGAACGCCACGTGGCGGTCGCCGAGATCACCATGGAGCGCGCCCGCCGGCGGGTCGAGATGGGCCAGGACGTGGTCGTGATTCTCGACTCCATCACGCGCCTCGCCCGTGCCCACAACAACGTCGAGGAGGGAAGCGGGCGCACGCTCTCGGGCGGGCTGGACGCGAGCGTGATGGAGAAGCCCAAGCGGTTCCTGGGCAGCGCGCGCAATATCAGCGACGTGCAGGGCGGGGGTTCGCTGACCATCGTGGCCACCGCCCTCGTGGACACCGGATCGCGCATGGATCAGGTCATCTTCGAGGAGTTCAAGGGCACCGGCAACAGCGAACTGCTGCTCTCACGCGACCTGGCCGACCGGCGCATCTTCCCGGCCATCGACCTGGTGGCCTCGGCCACCCGGCGCGAGGAGCTCCTGCTCTCGCCCGAGGCGCTCACCCTCTCGCGTGCCTTCCGCCGCCAGTTGTCGCACAAGTCTCCGGCGGAGGCCATGACGGAGCTGCTCGGCCTGATGGGGCGGACGCGCGGCAACGACGAACTGCTGGAGATAGCGCGCCAGCTCAACTGACGCCGGCCGGTCAGAGAGCCCGGATCACGGCGAACTCGCGTCACGCAGCCGTTCCAGCCCCACCTCCATCTCCCGGCCCTGCAGCCGATCCATGGCGCGCGCCACGTACCCCAGGATGGGATTCCACCCGAAGTCGCCGGTTTCTCTCCAGGTCACGCGGGTGCCGTCGCCGAGGCGGTCCAGGTCGATGGTCCCCTCGGTGATCATCGACCCGCCCTCTACCTCGACCCGGTAGCCAACCCGCTCCCCCGAGACGCTCTCGACGATGGTGAAGACGCCGTCGCCGAACTCCGGATCGTTCCAGCTGCGCCCCGCTCCGACTCCGCTTGGCGGGCCGAAGCGCTCCGCGGCGGCGTCCGGCCAGTCGGTCCACGCATCCCAGAGCGACACGTCGTTGACGTAGGCGAACACCTGCTCCGGGACCGCGGGCATCTCCAGCGAGCGCTCGACCTCCCAGGTGCCGGGGAGAATGAGCCCGATGGCGAGCAGCGATATGAAGACCACCGCGAGGAAACTGAAGAACTTCACCGCCATGGTGTGGCTCCGGGATCGAGGAGGGCGAGGAGGGAAAGCGCGGTCAGCGGGCGTCGATGCGCCGCAGCACCGGCTCCAGACTGGACCAGACGGTTTCGGCGATGATCTCGTGCCCCTCCACCGAGGGGTGGATGCCGTCGGGCTGGTTGAGTTCGCGGATGCCGCCCACGCCCTCCAGGAGGAAGGGGATGAGGGCGACCTCCGCCTCGCGGGCCACCTCGGGGAAGACGGCCCTGAAGCTCTCGGTGTAGCGCTGACCCAGATTGGGGGGCGCCTGCATGCCCGCCAGCAGGATCTCTACCTCCGGATATCGGGCCCGGGTCTGCCCAATGACGGCCAGCAGGTTGCCGCGCAGGGCATCGACATCCTGCCCCCGCAGGCCGTCGTTGGCGCCCAGCTCGATCACGAGCACGCGCACCGGCATGCGCAGCAGCCACTCGAGACGCCGCAAGCCTCCCGCGCTGGTGTCGCCGCCGACGCCCGCGTTAACCACCCGGAAGGGTAGTGCGGCCCGGTCGATGCGCGCCTGGACCCTCGCGGGGAAAGCGTGTTCCTGTGCGTTGCCCAGGCCGTAGCCCTCGGTGAGGCTCGTGCCCAGGAAGAGGACAACACCGCGCTCGCGCGAGATGTCTGTCGTAGAGACGGCGGATTGTGACCCAGCCGGCGAGGACGACGAGGCGGCCTCCCTGGCGGCGTCCGTTGCCGCAACTTCCCGATCCGGCGAACGTAACGCTCCGGGGTCTTCTGCTCCCCCGCACGCGGGCAGGAACGTGAGCAGGCCGATTGCCGTCAGGCGTCTCCACATGATGATCGTCGCCGAAGGTGTGAGCAAAGCGTACGGGCGCGGCAGCCGCTCGCTGGTCGTCTTGCGCGACATCGACCTGCGCGTCCCCGAAGAAGACTTTATCGCCCTCGTGGGTCCCTCGGGAAGCGGCAAGACCACCCTGCTGGGCCTGCTCGCCGGCCTCGATGCGCCAACGACGGGCTCGGTCAGCCTGGGCGGCGAACGGCTGTCGGCCCTTACCGCCGACGAGCGCGCAGCGTTCCGGGCGGAAAAGGTAGGCTTTGTCTTCCAGACCTTCCACCTGCTGCCCACGCTCACGGCGCTGGAGAACGTCATGGTGCCGCTGGAGCTGGCCCCGCGCGCAACGGCGGCGGGGAGTGCCGGGCGCGGACCCGGGTCGAGGGCCAGGCCGCGCGTGCGGGCCGGCGAGCTGCTCGAACGGGTGGGGCTCGCCGAACGCATGCACCACTACCCGGCGCAGCTCTCCGGCGGCGAGCAGCAGCGGGTGGCTCTCGCCCGCGCCTTCGCCAACCGGCCGCTGGTGCTGTTCGCGGACGAGCCCACGGGCAACCTGGACTCGGCGGCCGGAGCGGTGGTGGTCGAGCTGATGGAGGAGCTCAACCGCGAGTGCCGCACCACCGTCGTGCTCGCGACCCACGATCTCGAGCTGGCCGCCCACGCGAGGCGGGTGATCACCCTGCGGGACGGGCGCATCACGTCGGACCGCCGCAACGGGCATCCGGATCACCCGAACCGCCGCGAGGCGGAGTGATTCCCTTCTCGCTACGGCTCGCCTGGAGGGAGGGCCGCGCGGGCATGCGCCGCATCGGGGCGTATGCCGCCTCGGTGGCGCTCGGGGTCGCCGCGCTGGTGGCGGTGCACTCCTTCAGCGGCGACGTGATCCGGTCGATACGCGAGGAGTCGCAGCTCCTGCTGGGCGCCGACCTGCGCCTCAGCTCGAACGCGCCCATCTCGGACAGCGTGGGCGCCATCGCCGACTCGGTGGTGGCCGAGGGGGGGCGCCTCTCCCGGGTCACCGGACTGGTGTCCATGGTGTACGCGCCGGGGAGCGGGGCCACCCGGCTGACCCAGGTGCGGGGGGTAGAGGGGGGCTTCCCGCTCTACGGGCGGGTGGAGACCACGCCTCCGGGTATCTGGTCGCGCCTGGGCGAGCCCGGGGTCGCGATCGTGGACGAAGCCATCCCCATCCAGCTGGGGGTGGGCGCCGGCGACACCCTGCAGGTCGGCACCTCCTCCTTCGTCATTCTGGGCACGGTGCGCGGGCTGCCCACCGACATCGGCTTCCAGAGCGCCATCGGGCCGCGCGTGTTCGTCGCCCGGAGCGACCTCGCCGCCAGCGGGCTGCTCGAGTTCGGCAGCGTCGCCCGCTACCACATCTATGTGCGCATGCCCGCGGGAGAGGACCCCGAGGATCTGGAGGGCCGCCACTGGCGCTTCTTCCGCAACCAGGCGGTGACCTCGGTGACCGCCCAGGACCAGGCCCGGAGGCTCACCCGGGGCACGCGCATGCTCGCCTGGTTCCTGCGGGTCGTGGGGTTGACCGCGCTGCTGCTCGGAGGCATCGGCGCGGCCAGCGCGATCCACGTGTACGTGAAGGAGAAAACCACGTCGGTCGCGGTGCTGCGCTGCATCGGCGCGCGCGAGCGGAGCGTCTTCAACGCCTACCTTTTTCAGGCGGTGGCGCTCGGGCTCGTCGGCTCGGTCGCGGGGGTGCTGGGTGGGATCGGGCTGCAGCGCCTTTTGCCCCTGTTGATCGCCGATGTGCTGCCCGTGGCGATCGAGGCGCGTGTCGACCGGACGGCCGTGGTCGCGGGGATGGTGACCGGGATGGCGGCGGCCGCGCTGTTCGCGCTCGTCCCGCTTCTCCGCATCCGCGGCATCGCTCCCCTCCAGGCCCTGCGCGCCGACTTCGAGCCGCAGGTGACGGCGCGGGCGCGGCTGGATCGCGTGTTCGCGTTCGGCGCTCTGGTCGGCGGGATGTTGCTCCTCAGCCTGTGGCAGGCCCCCGAGCCCGAGCACGGCCTCGCCTTCGCGGGCGGCCTGAGCGCCGCCCTGCTGCTGCTCTACGGCACAGCGGTTGCCTTGACCCGCCTTACCCGCCGGTACTTCCCCGCGCGCGCGTCGTACGCCGTCCGCCAGGGCGTCGCCAACCTCTTCCGGCCTCAGAACCAGACCGCGGCCGTCATGCTCGCGCTCGGACTGGGCGCCTTCCTCATCACCACCGTGCTCGCGGTGCAGGCCAGCCTGGGCCGCGCGCTCTCGGTGGACGGCGGGCAGGAACAGCCCAATCTGCTCTTCTTCGACGTCCAGCCCGACCAGCGGGACGGCGTGACCGAATTGGTGGCGGCGGCCGGGGGCGGCCCGGTCGACCTGACCGCCGTGGTGCCGGCCCGCATCTCCAGCCTGAACGGCCGTCCGGCCGCGGAGATCCTGCGCGACCGCAGGGACGGCGGCCCGGCCCGCTGGGCGGTGCGCCGCCTTTACCGCAACACCTCGCGCGCCGAGCTCTCCGACACCGAGGAGCTGGTGGCCGGCCGCTGGTGGGGAGAGGGGACGGCCCCCGACGGCGATAACGGCGGCGACCCGCCCGACGGCGTCTCCCTCGACGCCGACCTGGCCGACGACCTCAGGGTCGGGATCGGAGACCGGATCACATGGGACGTCCAGGGCGTCCCCGTGACCACCACCGTGAGGAACCTGCGCCGCGTCGACTGGGACCGCTTCGACATCAACTTCCTGGTGGTCGCCGAGCCCGGCGTCTTCGACCAGGCCCCGCGCAGCTACCTGGGCCTCACCCGCATCGTCGACCCGGACGCCCGCGCGCGCATGCAGCGCAACCTGGTGCTCAGCCTCCCCAACGTCTCGGTGCTCGACCTCGCGCTCATCCAGGAGGCCCTCGACACCATCCTCGGCCGCGTGGGCGGGGCCATCCGCTTCCTCGCCTTCTTCATCGCCCTCGCCGGCGTGGTGGTGCTGGTGGGCTCCCTCTCCACGTCCCGTTTTCAGAGGATGCGCGAGAGCGCCCTCCTGAAGACGCTGGGCGCGCGCCGCTCGCTCGTGCGGCAGGTCCTGCTCGCGGAATACACCAGCCTGGGTGTGCTCGCCGGGCTGACGGGCGCGCTGCTCGGTGTGTGTTCCGCGTGGGCGCTGGTCGAGTTCTTCTTCGAACTCGACTTCCACCTGCCCCTCGGGCGCGTCGCCGCCGTGTGGCTGGTGGTGGTCGCTCTGACCGTGGTCACCGGGTTCGCCAACAGCCGCGGCGTTCTGCGGCGGAAGCCGCTGGCGACGCTGCGGGCGGTGGCGGAGTAGGCGTTTCCCCTACGCCCCGGCCCGCGCGTAGGCCTGCAGCCGCTCGCTCGCCGTGTCCAGGGGGCTCAACCCCACTCCGCCTCCAGCATCCGGTTCCAGGGAAAGACCTCGGTGTCGTTGCGGCGATGACGGGAATCGCCGCCGTACACGAGGCGTTGCTCGACGCTCTGTCCGGCTTCCTCAAGAGAGGCGGCGAGACCTCGCAACCCGGCAAAGAAGCGCGGGACCATGGTCGTCCCGGACTTGGCTTCCACGAGGATCAGCCGCAGCCCGCGGTCCACGACGAGATCGACCTCGATCCTCGGGGCTCGATAATGCCCCAGCCGGGGCTCCCGACCCCGATGCGTGATCGTCTTGAACACCTCCGACACCACCCAGCTCTCGAAGATCTGGCCGCGAAGCGGATGGTGGCGCAGCTCCTCCGGGGATCTGATGCCCAGCAGGTGACAGAGGAGCCCGGAGTCGAGGAAGTGCAGCTTGGGTGCCTTGATCTGTCGCTTCCGCAGGTTGCGCCGGAACGCGGGAACCTGGGTGACCAGGAAGCTCGTCTCGAGAACGGACAGCCACGCGCGGGCGGTGTTGTGGCGGACGCCCGCATCCCCGGCCAGCGCGGACAGGTTGACTTCGGTCGCGGTGCGTCCGGCCGCCAGGCGCACGAATGCCGAGAACGCCGCAAGGTCGGTGACGTTGCGCAGCGACCGCACATCGCGCTCGATGTAGGTGGTGAAATAGTCGCGCAGCCACACGTCCGGGGGGATACCCCGGTGATGGATGCGCGGGTAGGCACCGGTCCAGAGGCAATCCAGGAGTTCCGGAGCCGGTCCTCCGAAGCGGGCCAGTTCGTTGAATCCCAGGGGCAGCAGGTGAAGCACCCCGACCCTTCCGGCGAGCGACTGGCTCACCGCCTCGCTCAGCCCGAAGTGCTGTGAACCGGTCAACACGAAACGCCCGGGAGCGGGATCGCGGTCGACCTCCTCTTGCAGGTACGAAGTCAGGTCGGGCGCCCGCTGCACTTCATCGATGACGGCGCCGCCCCGGTACTCATGCAGGAAGCCGCGTGGATCTTCCTGGGCGTAGGCTCGCACGTCCATGCCCTCGAGAGAGACGTACGGCCGGTCGGCGAGCAGCGTGCGGCAAAGCGTGGTCTTGCCCGATTGCCGGGGGCCGGTGACGGTGACGACCGGATAGTGGCGCAGCCGCTCGCGCAGAGGTGCTGCCAGATCGCGCTCGATGAACGGCGGCTCATGCTCGACGGAAGGCACCTGGAATCTCCGGTTTCGACACAGGCCTCATGATTCGATGATGGGCATCCGAGCGGATGCCCCATGAAGCGTGGCCATCTCGGTGCAGATTGTCAATTAGAATGACAATATGCACCCATCCGATCACCGCATCCCGTCACACAGCGGCTTTCCGCGCCCCCTACGCCCCCGCCCGCGCGTACGCCCTCAACCGCTCGCTCGCCGTCTCCAGGCTGGCGATGCGCTTGCAGAAGACGAAGCGCACGTAGGTACTGTCTCCGGCTTCCACGTTGAAGAAGCTCGACCCCGGCACCGGGATCACCCCCGCATCGCGCCCCAGCGCGCGCGAGAAGGTGTCGTCGTCCTCATCGGAGAGATCCGAGAAATCGGCCATGATGTAGTAGGCGCCCTCCGGGGGAGAACACCGGAATCCGCCCTCGCGCAGCCCCTGGTACAGGACTTCCCGCTTCGCCTGGTAGCTCTGCTTCAGATCTTCGTAGAACTCGGGCCCGAGCGCGTTCATCGCCGTGGCGACCCCCTCCTGCAGCGGTGCCGGCGCGCCCACGGTCAGAAAGTCGTGCACCTTGCGGATCTCGTCGGTCAGGTCGGCCGGGGCCACGATGGTGCCCAGCCGCCAGCCGGTCACGCTGTAGGTCTTGGAGGCGCCGGAGACGGTGACCGTGCGCTCGCGCATGTCCGGGAGGGTGGCCAGCGGGATGTGCTCGCCCTCGTAGTAGATGTGCTCGTAGATCTCGTCCGTGAAGGCGAGCAGGTCGTGGCGCCGGCAGATGTCCGCTACCCCCTCCAGCTCCTCGCGGTCGAAGACGCGCCCGGTGGGATTGTTGGGCGAGTTGAGGATGATGGCGCGCGTGCGTGGGGTGACGTCGGCTTCGAGCCTTGCCGCTTCCAGCCGGAACTCCGGCGGCTCCAGCCGATGGAAGACGGGCGTGGCCTCGCACAGGATGGCGTCCGGGCCGTAGTTCTCGTAGAAGGGCTCCAGCACGATCACTTCGTCGCCCGGGTTGATGACCGCCAGCATGATGGACGCCATCGCCTCGGTGGCCCCGCAGGTGACGGTGATCTCGCGCTCGCCGTTCACCTCCATCCCGTACCACTCGCGGTACTTGCGCACCAGCGCGTCGCGGTAGCGCGGCGATCCCCAGGTGATCGCGTACTGATTTATGTCGCTCTGGATGGCCTCACACGCGGCGTCCTTGATCACCTGCGGCGCCGGAAAGTCCGGGAATCCCTGGGCCAGATTGAGCGCCCCGCACTCCTGTGCGACGCGCGTCATTTCGCGGATCACGGACTCGGTGAACAGGCGCGTGCGGCGCGCCGTGCGTGGCTTCTGGGTCATGGTGTGTCGTGCTCGCTGGTGTGGGCCGGATCCGGCGCCCGTGAGCGGGCCGTCCCGGTGTGATGTGGAGAGTTCCTCTGTGCACGTGGGGGTGCGCCTCCGGTGCGGCGAAGCTGCAAGCTCTGCGGAGAGGGGCGGATCGGCAAGGGTGGAGCGGCACTCTCCCGCTTGCAGCCCCGAACCCGCTCCGGGCATATTGCCAACCTCACCCGGGTCTCGGGAGCGTCCCGTCCGACCCGCGTGGCAACGGATCCGCGAGCCGGATCCGATCACCCTTGGCAGGTCGGGAACATGTACGGTCTACGGGTCATTCGGGCTCAGGAAAGCGCGCATCGGGTCGCCGCTCTCGCGCTCTTCCTCATCGCTTTCTCCCTCGGCAGCTCAGCGGTCGCCGCGCAGCAGACGGCCTTCGGCGTCGACGACGCCATCAACCTCACGCGCGTATCGGATCCGCGCATGTCCCCGGACGGGGAGCGGGTGCTGTTCTCGCGCTCCGAGCTGGACTGGGACGAGAACGAGCGCATCACCTCGCTCTGGATCGTAAACGCGGACGGCACCGATGCCCGCCGCTTCACCGGGGAGGACGGCGACTCCGGCGCGCGCTGGTCGCCGGACGGGCGCTGGGTGGCGTTCCTGCGCTCCGCCGGGGACGGCGGGGACCGCACGCGGCAGGTCTTCATCATCCGCACGGACGGCGGGGAGGCGCGGGCGCTTACCGAGCATCCCACCTCGGTGCGCTCCTTCCAGTGGGGGGACGCCAACTCGATCTTCTACCTCGCCAACGACTCGCTTCCCGACGAGGAGGAGGAGCGGCGCGAGGACGGCTACGACGCCATCTTCGTCGACGAGGCCCCCAACGGGCAGACGCGCGGCGAGTGGTCGAGCATCTGGACGATCGCCCTGGACTCCGAGGATGAGGACGACGCCGAGGCGCGGCGGCTCACCACCGGCAACCTGCGCATCGGCCAGTTCGCGGTGGCGCCCGCGGCGGATCGCGTCGCCTACACCTACCGCAGCGAGAACCGGCGCAACGACGGCAATCTCTCCGAGATCGCGCTGCTGGACGTGGCCACGGGCGAGGCCCGCGACCTGACCGACAACGAGGCGCCCGAGAGTTCGCTGGCGTGGTCTCCCGACGGCACACGGCTGGCCTTCGGCGCTCCGGATCTCGAGACCTGGGAGCTCGACCAGGGCAACCTGTACGTCATGGACGTCGAGAGCGGCGACGTGCGCCAGATGGCGGCCGACATGATGATCGACATCCGCGGCACGCCCGAGTGGCATCCATCCGGCGACGCCTTCTACTTCGCGGGGCTCGACCGGACGGTCGCCAACCTCTACCGGCTGAGCGTGGACTCGGGCGAACTGGAGGCGGTCTCGTCGGGCGACGGCATCCTGTCCTCGCCCAGCTTCTCGGCTGACTTCACGCGCTACGCCTTCACGCACAACACGCCCACCTCTGCGGGCGACATCTTCGCCGCCGGCACCGACGGAAGCGCCCCGACCCGCCTCACCGAAGCCAATCCATGGATGGCGGAGAGGCAGCTGGCGGAGCCCGAGGTCGTCCAGTGGACGAGCCGCGACGGGCTCCCCATCGAGGGCATCCTCTACCGCAGCCTCAATCCCGAGGCCCAGTCGCTGGTGCTCGAGATCCACGGGGGCCCGGCGGGCGTCTTCACCCGCGGCTTCGACGCCGACGCGCAGATCCTGGCCGCGGCGGGATACTCGATCATCCAGCCCAACGTGCGCGGCTCGTCCGGCTACGGCGACGAGCTGCTGCGCGGCAACATGAACGACATCGGCGGCGGCGACTACGACGACGTCATGACCGGGGTCGACTACGCGCTTGAGGCCGGTGTCGCCCACGCCGATTCGCTGGCGGTGAAGGGGTGGAGCTACGGCGGCATCCTGGGCGGCTGGACCATCACGCAGACCGACCGCTTCAAGGCAGCGAGCCTGGGCGCGATGGTGTCGGACTGGCAAAGCGAGTTCGGCACCGGCTTCCATTTCGACGTTCTGCGCTGGTACCTGGGCGGCGATCCGTGGTCGAACCGGAACCACTGGCTCGAGCGCTCGGCCTACTCCCACCTCGACCAGGTGACCACCCCGACCATCCTCTTCCACGGCGAGCGGGACCAGACGGACACCATGGCGCAGTCGATGAACTTCTTCGCGGGGCTGACGCACCTGGGCGTCGAGAGCCGCTTCATCCTCTTTCCGCGCGAGGGCCACGGCATCTCCGAGCCCCGGCACCACCGCACACGCCTGGTGGAGGAATTGCGCTGGCTCGAGTTGTATGTGCGCGGCAACCCGGACTGGGAAGCGCCGGAGCGACCCGAGGAAGAAGGGAAGCCACGTCCCGTGACCGATGATTGAACCGGACCCGAAACCCAGAGGTACCCCCATGCGCCGCATGAGATGGACCAGGTTGTCAGTAGTTGTCAGTATATTGTCAGTTGGAGCCCCGATATTGTCAGTTGGGGCCCCGCTGGCCAGCCAGAGCGTTGCCCCGGAGCACTTCTCCGTGATGCAGGCCCGTCCCATCGGGCCCGCGGGTATGAGCGGACGCGTGTCCGACGTCGAGGTGGTGCTCTCGGACCGGAACGTCATCTTCGTCGGCTCCGCGAGCGGTGGGGTGTGGAAGTCCGACGACGGCGGGCACGTGTGGCGGCCCGTCTTCGACGACCAGCCCGTGGGCAGCATCGGCGCCGTGGCCGTCTTCCAGCCAAACCCGGAGATCGTCTGGGCGGGCACCGGGGAGGGGAATCCGCGCAACAGCGCCGGGGTCGGCAACGGCATCTACAAGAGCACCGACGGGGGCGAGAGCTGGACCCACCTGGGACTTGAGGACTCGGGCAAGATCCATCGGGTGCTCACGCATCCGTCCGACCCCGACATCGTCTACGTCGCGGCGCTCGGGCCCACTTGGAGAACGGGCGGCGAGCGCGGGGTCTTCCGCACGCGCGACGGGGGCGAGACCTGGGAGGCGGTCCTGCAGTCGAACAACCGCAGCGGCGCGGGCGAGCTGATCATGGATCCGGTGAACCCGGACAAGCTCTTCGCGGCGCTCTGGGAGCATCAGCGCTGGCCGTGGGCCTTCGAGTCGGGCGGGCCCGGCAGCGGACTCCACGTGACCCGCGACGGCGGCGACACCTGGACGCAGCTCACCGAGGACGACGGGCTGCCGGCGGGCAACCTCGGCCGCATCGGGCTGGCGATCCCGGCAGAGCACCCCTCGGTGGTGTACGCGCTGGTGGAGGCCGAGCGGAGCGAGCTGCTGCGCTCCGATGACGGCGGCCGCAACTGGAGGACCATCTCCGACGCGCCCGGAGTGGCGCCCCGGCCGTTCTACTACGCGGATCTGCGCGCCCATCCTTCCAACGAAAACCGCATCTATTCGCTGCACGGTGCCGTGACGGTGTCCGAGGACGCGGGCCGCACGTTCACCACCGTGGTGCCCAGCGCGATCATCCACGGCGATATCCACGAGCTCTGGATCGATCCCGACGACCCGAGCCGGATGATCCTGGGCAACGACGGGGGCATCGCGTTCACCTACGACCGCGGAAGGAACTGGCGCTTCGTGGAGAACCTTCCGTTCGCCCAGTTCTACCACATCGAGGTCGACAACGAGATCCCGTTCAACGTCTACGGAGGCCTTCAGGACAACGGCTCGTGGTGGGGGCCTTCGGACGTCTGGGGCGGGCGCGGGGTCATGAACGCCCACTGGCACCGGGTGGTTAGCGGCGACGGCTTCGTGGCGGCGCCGGATCCGAGCGATGCGCGCTACGGGTATTCGTCGTCGCAGCGCGGCAACCTGCAGCGCTTCGACAGGGTCACGGGCCAGCGCAAGGCCATCCGCCCCGCGCATCCCGAGGGCGAGACGCTCCGCTTCCACTGGAACGCGGCCTTCGCCACCGATCCCTTCGACTCGACCACGATCTACATCGGCAGCCAGTTCGTGCACCAGAGCCGCGACCAGGGCTCGAGCTGGGAGATCATCTCGGGCGACCTGACCACCGACGACCCGTCCAAGCAGCAGGCGCACCTGAGCGGCGGGCTCACCATCGACGCCTCGGGCGCCGAGGAGCACACGACCCTCCTGACCATCGCGCCGAGCGCCCTGGAGGAGGGGCTGATCTGGGTGGGAAGCGACGACGGACGGGTGCACGTGACCCGCGACGGCGGCATTTCGTGGACCAGCCTCGAGGAAAACGTCCCGGGTGTGCCCGAGGCTACCTGGATCCCGCACATCGAGGCCGGCAAGCACGATCCCGGCACGGCGTACATGGTCTACGACGACCACCGGCGCGGCAGTTGGACGCCCTACGTCTACCGCACGGAGGACTACGGGGCATCGTGGCAGTCGATAGCGAGCGACGACATCTTCGGCTTCGTGCACGTCATCGAGGAGGACCCGGAGGAGCCCAACCTGCTCTTCGTGGGGAGCGAGTTCGGGCTGTTCGTGAGCCTGGACCGCGGGGCGAGCTGGTGGAAACATCCAGGCGTGCCCCCCACCCCGGTGCGCGACATCGTGGTGCATCCGCGCGACGGCGATCTGGCGCTGGGGACGCACGGGCGCGCGGCGCTGGTGGTGGACGACGTGCGTCCGCTGAGGGCGCTGGCGGCCGATGCGACCGTGGCCGCGCGGCCGGTGGAGGTCATGCCGGTCGCGCCCGTGCGCCAGCACACCCAGTCGGAGGGGATGGGGCTCACGGGATACCGTTCGGTGGGCCACACCATGTTCATCGGACCCAGGCGGCCGTACGGCGCGCTGATTCACTACTGGCTGGCGCCGGGCGAGATGGTGGCGAGCGCCGAGGTGCAGATCGCCGACGGGGGCGGGGTGGTGGTGCGGACGCTCATGGGCACGACCGACCCGGGGCTCAACCGGGTGGTGTGGGACCTGCGCGACGAGAGCGAGGGCGGGGGCATCGAGGTGATGCCGGGTACCTATTCGGTGCGGGTCAACGCCGGCGCCGGTTCGGGAGCGCAGACGCTGGACGTGATCCCCGACCACCGCTTCCCCTACGATCCGGAGGCGCGCGCGGCCAAGATCGCGGCGCGCAGGGAGGTGGCCGGCTGGATCACCACCGCGAACGAGGCGCAGGACCGCCTGGAGCGAGCCCTCGAAGGGCTGGACGTGGTGTTCGCCACCCTGGCGGACGACGACGCCCTGAGCGGCGAGGGCCGCACCGTGTCCGAGGTCGTGCGCGGGCTGCTGGAGCTCCACTTCACCGGCCCCGAGTGCCAGGGCGGCTGCGGCGGTCAGGCGACCGTGCGCCAAGTGCAGGCCGCCGCCGGCCCCCTCGCCAGCTCTTGGGACGCCCCCACCCCCAACGAGCTTCAGGCGATGAACAACGCCCTGACCGCACTCCAGACCATTCTGGACGACGTCAACGCCGTGTTCCAGGGCGACGTGGCGCGCTTCCGTCAGCGGCTGGAGGCTGTGGGGTTTACGCTGTTTCCGCCGGAGGGGCCGCTGAGGCTGATGCGGTAGGGGGGGACGACGCGGTTCGCGGCAGCATCCCCATCACCCGGCCTCGGCGGTCCATCTCGAACTCACAGCAGGCGAGCAGCCGCCGCTTCAGTTCTGCGCGCGCCCGCTGGACACGCGATTTCATGCCCGAGACGCTGAGTCCGAGACGGCGCGCCGCCTCTGTCTGGCTGAGGCCCTGGAACGAGGTGAGGAGGAGGGCTTCAGCCTGTTTCGGCGACAGATCGAGGATGAATGGCATCAGGCACGCCTCGACTCGTCGCCGCTCCGCTTTCGACTCCTCCTCCGCCGTGGTCGGAGCCAAGGATGCGGTCGGAGCCGAGGATGCGGCTTCGGCATGGGCCTGTACCAGGGCCCGCGACTCGACGGCGCGTCGCCGGTAGTGATCCGTGATGGAATTGGCGGCGACCCGATACGCCCAGGCGAGCGGGTTGCGGGCCTGTTCCAGACGCTCCTTGTTCTCGAGCAGCCGCAGCAGGATGTCGCTCGTGACATCGTCGGTCCAGACGGGGTCGACGCGGCCGGCCACGTAGCCACGCAGCCGACTCTGGAACTCGGACCAGCGCAGTCCCTCATCGGCATCGCCTGCCGTGCTCGGACCTCGGTTCATTCCGTGGGATCCGCCAACCGGGCCATCGCGATCAGGCGTCACAACATGCCGGCGCGGAGACTTCGGCCGAGCCGGCACAGCAAGCTTCTGTCGCGGGTTCGGCAGGCGCGGCAGCGGTGAGAGTGGCTGCTTCCGCCACCTTGCCATCGCAGCAGGCCGGGGCCTCACCGACGTCTGGAGCATCGTCGGTGATCACGTACCACTCCCAGCGCAGTCCCTGGGGTTCATCGGACCAGACCTTGGTCTGCTCGGCGTGACAGCAGACGGCCTGTTCCTCGGTCTCGGCGAGAATGTCGGCCGCTGCCAGTCGGGAACCCGCCTCCTGCACACGAGCGGCGTCGAATACTTCTACGCCGAGGTGGTTGATGCGCTCCGGCGCGTCGGTGTTCTCGAACAGGACAAGTTTCAGCGGCGGCTCATCGAGGGCGAAGTTGGCGTATCCGGGGCGGCGCTTGTGGGGCGAGGCGCCGAAGAGCTTGCCGTAGTAGTCGACGGCTTCGTCGATGTCGCGCACGTTGAGGGCGAGTTGGATTCGCATGGTGCGTTCTCCCTGAAGTTCGTGTCGGCAATGATGTCGCGCGGTCCGGCGCGCTTCGCCGGTTGGGTTCTGACTGAATAGACGCACGAACCGGCGAAAGGACGCAACCGGCCCGTCGACCCGTGGCGGTCCGAGCCGCACGGCCTCCGAGGCGCCATTGCCAGCCGGGCGCCCGCCGCTCTCGGTGTACGGGCGGATTCATCCACCGACTGCTAGGCTTGATGCGCTCAGGACCGACTGAAACCGGACACATGCCCAGGAGGGGCGTCACCAGAATGGCCCGAATCGCCGGCCGCACGCGCATCGCCACGCCGCGCGCCTGGAGCACCCTCATTCTGCTGGCGGTGGCTGAACTTATGGGGATGTCGCTCTGGTTCACCGCCAGTGCGCTGTCGCCGGAGCTGGCAGCGCAGTGGGGGCTGAGCGAGGCTCAGGCGGGGTGGCTGACCACGGTCGTGCAACTGGGGTTCGTCGCCGGGACGGCGGTCGCGGCGTTCCTCAACCTCGCGGACATCTTTCCGGCGGCCCGCTACTTCTGTGTCTCGGCCCTGCTGGGTGCGACCGTGAACGCGCTGGTGCTCGTCGCGCCGGGGTATGAGTCGGCGCTGGCTCTGCGGTTCCTCACAGGCTTCTTCCTGGCGGGGGTCTATCCGCCGGCGATGAAGATGATCGCGACCTGGTTCCGGGACGCGCGCGGTTTCGCCATCGGCACGATCGTAGGGGCGCTGACGGTGGGGAAGGCGGTCCCGTACCTGCTGACTTCGGTCGAGGGCGGGGGTGCGGCACTGGTGCTCGCGGGCGCGTCGCTGGCCTGCGCGGCAAGCGGACTGCTGGTGCTGGCGACGTATCGCGATGGGCCCCACGGTTTCGAACGCCGCCCCTTCTCGTGGCGGCTGGCGGGGGTGGTGGTCCGTCACCGCGAGACCCGGCTCGCCATCGCGGGCTACCTGGGGCACATGTGGGAACTCTACCCGATGTGGGCCACGATCGCGCTCTTCTTCGGCGACTACTTCGCCGGTGTTGGGGGGCTTGCCGCGGCTGGCGGAGGTTTCCCCGGCGTGGGCGATCTCACCAGTACGGGCGCGGGCGATCTCACCGGCGCGGCCGCGGGCGCAGTCTCCGCCGCGGGGTTGGCGGGGGTGGCGGGGTTCGGCGCGATCGCCATCGGCGGGGTGGGGGCGGTGCTGGCGGGCACCTGGGCCGACCGCCTGGGCCGCGAGCGCGTAACCATCTGGTCGATGGCGGTGAGCGGGGCCTGCGCGGCCGTGATGGGCTGGCTCCTCGCCGCTCCACTCTGGCTGGTCGCGGTGGTCGCGGGGGTGTGGGGGTTCGCCGTGGTCGCGGACAGCGCACAGTTCAGCGCGGTGGTCACCGAGGTGGCGCCCCGGCACGCGGTCGGCACCGCCCTGACCCTCCAGACTTCACTCGGCTTCCTGCTCACCGCCGCCACCATCTGGATGACGGTCGAACTCGAGATCCGCTTCGGCTGGCGCGTCGCCTTCGGAGTCTTGGCGCTGGGACCGTGGGCAGGTATCGTGGCGATGCGCCGGCTGCAACGGCTGCGCGCTGACTCGACGCGACGTTGAACGCGCCCGTCAGACACCTCTGCGCAGGAGAACCCCCATGAAGAATCCCCCGGAAGGCTGGCCGAGAATCACGCCCGCCGTCTTCTACGATGACGCCGCAGCCGCGATCGACTGGCTGACCAGCGTCTTCGGATTCACCGTTCGCGTCCGAGTCGAGAACGACGAGGAGCAGATCGTCCACTCGCAGCTTGCGATGAACGGCGGCCTCATCATGGTCGGGCAGGCGGGCCTGACGCCGGGCCGCACCTACCCCCGATCTCCACAGGCCGCGGGCGGCGCCAACACCCAGGCGCTGTGCGTGTTCGTAGACGATGCCGACGCCCACTGCGCGCATGCCCGTGAAGCCGGAGCCGCCATCACGACCGAGCCCGCGACCCAGGACTACGGCGAGGGCTACTGGACGGAACGCACCTACGAAGCCCGTGACCCCGAGGGGCATCACTGGTGGTTCCTGCAGCGCCTGTGAGGTTTCCTTTACGGACCTATAGCGCGTCCCTATAGCGTCTCCTCCACGGCCTCCCGCGCCGCGGCCTCGATCGCCCAGGGAACATCGGAGTCTCGATACCGAGCGGCTCCGTTGGAGAACGGACTCGAGGCAACCGCCGGGAGGCTCGCTCGAGCGCCCGACCCGATCATCCCGGTCGCTTCCGGGGCATCCGCCATCGCTCGCCCTTTGCGCGTGAAGAACAGCGCCAGCCCGGCGCGGTCCGTGCATACCCTCACCCGCCCCTCGTGGACGGCCCTGTGATGGCGCCGGCAAAGGAGCAGAAGATTGCTCAGCCTGGTCTCGCCTCCATCAGCCCAGTGCCTGACGTGATGCGCGTCGGTGAAGCGGCTGGCGCACCCCGGAAAGCGGCAGCCGCGGTCACGCTCTTCGAGGGCACGGCGGATATGGGGCGGAACCGTGCGCGTCTTTCGGCCGACGCTGAGCACCTGTCCTCCTGCGCGCGGTCCGCGGGTTGCCACGTCACCCGGCGTCGGCGTCTTCCCATGCACCGCTTCAGGCTTGCCATGCAGCGCTTCAGGCTTGCCGTGCACCATCTCGACGACCGCTGCATCGCACGCCATGCGCCTCGAAGTTTCCGCGGCAACGCGCACGCCGTCGAGGTCCGAACGGCCGGGCTCGCCCTCTTCGGCCAGCGTCGCCGCTTCGGTATGGATCACGACCTGATACCGCTCCGCGCGCGTACCCGATTCATCCGTACCCTCTTCGGAGTCTTCACCAAACCCCGCCGCCAGCGCCCGCTCGGCCACGAGCCCGGCGGCATCCGCCCGGCGCTGCTTTGGCGTGGGAGCCGCATCCCAAGCCCTTGCTCCCTCGCGCGCTGAAGCCTCGGTGCCCATCCGACTCTCAGCGCGTCCGTCCTGCCGCACTTCCTCCCCGACACGCTCCTCCCGCCGATAAAGCGCGTCTCCCGCGGCTTCCAGAGCCCGCCTCAGGACCGCCCCGACCTCCGGCTCGAGCCGGCCCCTGACGACATACATCCCGTCTCCGTCCACGAAGACCGAGAGAGCCCGGTTGCGGTGCCGCACCTGCTCGGCCGTCAATTCCCCCTCGCGCGACAGCTGTTTCCACATCCGCACCCTCTGTTCAAGCCTCGCCGCCGATGCCGTCCTCGCGAACTCGAGCAGCTTCGATTCGCTCTCCGGCGTTGCCACGCGCGTGATCGCGCGCACCTTGGCATACGATAGCCGGCCCCTTCTGAGCGCTTCCGCGGTACGAGGAAGGTCCTCCAACGCCCGCGCAGCTCGAACCCGCTCGCGCGCTGGCCCGATCTTGATGCCGGTCCGCCAGGCAAGCCACTCGGCACAGGACCCGAAGTCGTCCTTCCATCCGCCCCGGCGATCGAAGTTGGCGAGTAGCGCCATCATCCGTCCTTCAGCGGCATTGATGCTCGCCGCAAGATCCGCGATGCGCTCACCCAACTGATGGAGTTCATCGTGCTCATCGGATGGCGAAGCCCCGTCCGCGGAAGATGTGGAACTGCTTCCATCGACAATCACTTCGCGCTTCCACGGGTCGTTTTCGCGGGTCGTTGCGGGCATGATCACGGGATTGCTCCTTGATTGGGGATACCCTCGTCACATGGATAAATATAACGGGAGCATATTCGACTCTCTCAGATGCCCTCAGAGAGCAAATGTCGACTCCCCGGATCATTTGCGGAGGAGATTGCGGCTCAGGCGCCTGCGGAGGCCTTTGTAGCGCGTCTGACGACTATCCCAGCGAGGATCTCGGATGGTATCGACTCGTGGCTCCAGAATCCGTCAATGGTAAAATGGGACTATCAGATGTAAATTGGGGACATTCCCGCTTGTACTCCTTTCACGGGGAGGGATGGTCTTCAAGGAATCGCGAGCGGACCGTCTTCGAGACTGTGAACGGAGCGTCTCTCCAAGGCGACAGTTGCGAACGGAGCGTCCCAGGGAGGCTGGAACCGAGGTTCGTGTTTCAAGCGAAGCTGTGAACGGAGCGTCCTCGGTTCGACGCCGGTCACCGCACGGCACGATGTAGTCCCACGCCGACCGGACCACTCGGCTTGCGGTGGGGACGCCCGCCGGGAACCAGCAAGCTGATCGAGTGCCGAAAATCTCCGCGGAAACTTTTTACGCGTCGCGACAGGCCGTCCCCGAGCCACCGCCCGTCGCCAACCGGCGTTCACCCACCGAGCGGACCACCGGGCTATCGATGGGGACGCCTGCCGGAAACCGGCAAGCTGACGTCTGCCGTGAACTCCGACGCCCTTTCCGCGCCGCCCCCGCGCTCACTCCACCGTCACCCCTCCCGGCGCCACCCGCTTCTCCGCCAGACCGAGGGCCCCGTCGACCAGGAGGGCGAGCGCGGCGGCGGGGATTGCGCCCGACAGGATCATGCGCGTGTCCGAGAGGGCCAGCCCGGCCACGATGGGGTCGCCGAGTCCGCCGGCGCCGATGAACGCGGCGATGGTAGCGGTGCCTACGTTGATCACGGCCGCGGTGCGGAGGCCGGCCATGATCACCGGGGCCGCGAGCGGGAGGCGCACGTGCCTGAGCAGTTGCGCGGGAGTCATGCCCAGCGCGCGCGCAGCGTCGACCGCTGCCGGGTTGGCGTCGCGCACGCCCGTGTAGGTGTTGCGCAAGATCGGGAAGAGGGAGTAGAGGAAGAGGGCGAACACGGCCGGGACGACCCCGATCCCCAGCGCGGGGATCATGAAGGCGAGCAGGGCGAGGCTGGGGATGGTCTGTACCAGGCCGATGGTGCGGATTACGCCTTCCGCCCCTCCCGCGACCCGCACGAGCATCAACCCCGCGGGAATGGCGAGCAGCGCGGCGGCCGCGAGGGAGATGATCACCAGCACGATGTGGCGGCGCGCATGGCCCAGGATGTCGGTGCGATTCTGCCACATGTATGACGCGAAGCCGACGACCGGGCTCCGGGCGGACTCGGCGGCCGTGGCTGCTTCCCGCTCCGACTCCCGAGCCGGGGCCGATTCCGCCAGGTCCGATTCCACGGCTTCTTCCGCATCCGGGACCACCAGCCCCAGCTCCGCCAGGGCATCACGGGCGATTTCGGCCACGGGGTCACCGTCCGATTCGGCGCGTCGGTTCCACTCGCGCACGCGCTCCTCGTCGAGCAGGCCGGAGAGTTCGCTCAACGCGGCGATCGCGTCCGGTCGCCGGCGCCAGAAATCCCCGTTGACGAGCCCGGCGGCCTCGTAGGGTGGGAAGAAACTACGGTCGTCCTCGAGGACCACGAGGTCGTAGCGCGCGATCAACCCATCCGTCGAGTACCCGTCGATGACGTCGACCCCGGACTCGACCAGCGCCTCGTACTTGACCGCCTGCAGCAGCGGCAGGACCTCGGCCGCCTCGAAGCCATAGGCGGCGCGGAGTCCCGGAAGCCCATCGGAGCGCCCGATGAAGTCCGGCGTGAAGCCCGCGCGGAGCCCGCCGGCCTCGCGCGCCAGATCGCTCAGCGTGGCGAGCCCCAATTCCTCCGCGGTCTCGCGGCGCACGGCGATGGCATAGGTGTTCTCGAATCCGAGCGGCGCGAGCCAGCGCGCGTCCCATCGCTCGCGAAAGGAGCCCGCCACATGACGATAGACGGCTTCGGCATCGGCCTGCATTTCCTCTCCGAGGATGGCCGCGAGGGCTGTGCCCGTGTACTCGGGATAGATGTCGATGGCGCCCTCGCGCAGCGCTCCGAAGGCGATTTCAGTAGCCCCGAGGCCGAAGCGCCGATCGACGGCGATGCCGCGGGCCTCCAGGAGCTGAGCGAAGATCTCGGCCAGGATGTAGGACTCGGCGAAGGGCTTGGAGGCGATGATGACGGGCGTGCCCTCGTCCTGGGAGGATTGGGCGGCCCGCGTCTGTAGCGCGGGCTGGCTGACGGGCGCCGCCTTGCTGGCAAATGCCGTGGGATTGCCGGCCAGTGCCGGGGGCTGGCGGGCGTGTGATGCGGGGCTCGGCCGCGTGGCCAGGGCTCCCCCGAGTAGAGCGACCACGACCAACAGCAGCATCACGCGTCCCATGCTCACCCGACTCCCGCCCGCTTGAGCAGCTCTTCCACGTAGCCATGCGCCGGCGCGCTCAGCAATTCCTCCGGCCGTCCCACCTGCATGAGGGCGCCGCCCTTCATGACCGCGATCTCATCCGCCAGTTCCACGGCTTCGTGGAGGTCGTGGGTGACCAGGAGCGACGTTACCCCCATCCCCGCGCGCAGGTTGTGGAAGCTCCGCCGCAGTTCGCTGCGCGTGATGGCGTCCAGGGCGCCGAAGGGCTCGTCCAGCAGGATGATCTCCGGGCTGCCCGCCAGCGCCCGCGCGATCGCCACGCGCTGGCGCTGGCCTCCCGAGAGGTCCCGGGGCCAGCGGTCGCCGAAGCGCGACGGGGGCAACCCCACCCGATCCAGCGCCGCGCGGGCCCGTTCCCCGGCATCCTCTTCCGCTCGCAGCCAGGGGACCAGCGCCACATTGCGGAGCACCGACCAGTGCGGCAACAACCCGCCCTCCTGTTGCACGTAGCCGATGCCCCGGCGCAGAGCCACCGGATCGAAGGACGCGACGGGTCGACCACCGACATCCACGGAACCCGCGTCCGGTCTGACCATTGCGTTGAAGCAGCGGAGCAGCGTCGTCTTCCCGGAACCGCTCTCACCCACAAGCGCGACGCACGATCCCTGCGCCACATCCAGCGAAACCCGATCGAGCGCGATTGTGGTGCCATAGCGTTTCACGACTTCGTGAGCGCGCAGGGCTGGCTCGTCGGAGTGCGCGGCTGGACGTCCCTCGGTCACGCGCCGACGCCCGCAGGATCAGGACTACGTCCGGCACCGGCTTGCATTCGCGTCCCGCAGCCGCACCTTATGGTTCGGCACTCTCCAGGACCATCTGGGCGTTGTCTCAACGACGGACGCAAGGAGTCGAATCCATCAAAGGGGTTGCATCCCATTCCGCGCATCCTCTCCGGCACGGGCGCTCCATGGTAGCCGGGAAGCGAGGTCCCGGACAATGACGGCCCCCGCCCTCCGGCTTGGGCTGCTGCGCGATCGTCTGTGCGAAGCCCGTAACCGTACCCTCGAACTGGTTGCTCCGTTGAGCGACTCCGACGTGACGCGGCAGCACGATCCGCTCATGTCGCCCATCGTCTGGGATCTGGGCCACATCGCGCACTTCGAGGAGGTGTGGCTGCTCGAGAACATCGACGGCACCGGCTCCGGGGCCGAGGGGCTGCGCGGCATCTACGACGCGTTCCGCCATCCGCGCGCCACGCGCGACCGGCTGCCGCTCCCGGACCGGGCCACCTGCCTCGCCTACCTGGCCGACGTGCGCCGCGCGGTGCTCCAAAGGATGGACAGGATCGGCCCGCGCGCCGATACCCCGCTCCTCCGCGGGGCCTACGTCTTCAACATGGTGCTGCAGCACGAGTACCAGCACAACGAGACCATCCTGCAGACGCTGCAGTTGATGGAGGGGGAGCCGTATGCGGGAATCGGAGGAAAGCCGTATGCGGGAATCGGAGGAAAGCCGTATGCGGGAATCGGAGGAAAGCCGTATGCGGGACTGGGAGAGAATCGGTGTGGGATGGGGCAGGTGAATGAGCCGCGGACCGGCGACATGGTCCATTTCCCGGGCGGCGATGTCTTCGTCGGCACCGACGACCGGTCGCAGGCCTACGACAACGAGCGCCCGCGCACCCGCCTGCGGGTGGAACCCTTCCGCATCGACCGCCATCCCGTCGACAACGCCGCCTTCATGGACTTCATCGCGGCGGGCGGCTACCGGACCGACGGGCACTGGAGCAAGGCCGGGCTCGCGTGGCGCGCCCGGGAGCGTGCGGAAGCCCCTCTCTTCTGGTTCCGGCGGGACGGCGTGTGGTGGACCCGCGCGATGGGCAGCGAAGTGCCTGTCGACCCCGCACTTCCGGTCTGCCATGTCTCCTGGTACGAGGCCGACGCGTTCGCGCGCCGGGCCGGGAAGCGCCTGCCCACCGAAGCCGAGTGGGAGGTTGCCGCGAGCTGGGATCCGGTCCGCGAGCGCGCCGTTCTCTACCCCTGGGGCGATGAACCCGCCACGCCAACGCACGCCAACCTGGACGCCGTCCGCTCCGGACCGGCCCGGCCGGGGAGCCATCCCGGCAACGTCTCGCCGCTCGGCTGCTACGGAATGATCGGCGACGTATGGGAATGGACTGCGTCCCGCTTCCTTCCCTATCCGGGATTCCAGGCCTTCCCGTACCCGGAATACTCGGAGGTCTTCTTCGGGGACGAATACCGGGTGCTGCGCGGCGGGTCCTGGGCCACCCGCCCGGGTGCCATCCGGAACACCTTCCGCAACTGGGACTTCCCCCAGCGCCGGCAGATCTTCTCGGGGTTCAGGTGCGCGAGCGACGCGAAGAGCTAGACGAGCTGGCGCGCGGTCTGGCGCGCACGCCGAAGACCGTCTCGTCGCGCTACTTCTACGACGAGCGCGGCTCGGCGCTCTTCGAGGCCATCACCCGGCTTCCCGAGTACTATCTCACCCGCGCCGAACGGCGGATTCTGACGCGCATCGCGCCAGCACTCGTCGAGGAGGTGCAACCGCGCGCGCTGGTCGAGTTCGGAGCCGGGAGCGCGCGCAAGACCCGGATCCTGCTCAGCGCGATGACAGAGGGGGGAAGGGCCGCCGTCTACATTCCGGTCGATGTCAGCGAGGATTTCCTGTTCGACACGGCGCGCGGGCTCCGCGACGAATACCCCACGCTGAAGGTGTGCCCGGAGGTGGCGGACATGACGCGTGGCCTCCGGCCTGCGGTTCGGCCGCCGGCGCCCTGCATCTACGCGCTTCTGGGAAGCACGATCGGCAACTTCACCCATGAGGAGGCGGTGCGCATGATCGCCGGGTTGAGTTCGGGGATGCGCGACGGGGACGTGTTCCTGCTGGGCGCGGATCTCCAGCCGGGCCCCGGCAAGTCGCTCGAGTCGCTCGAGGCGGCGTACAACGACGCCGCGGGAGTGACCGTGGAGTTCAACCGCAATCTGCTGCGGGTGCTCAACGCCCGTTTCGGCACCGATTTCGACCCTTCGCGCTTTCGCCACCGCGCCTGGTATGATGCCGGCAATACGCGCATCGAGATGCACTTGGAGGCCCTCTCGGCGCATGCGGTGGCCTTGCCCGGCGGTCCGGTGATATGCTTTCGGGAAGGTGAGACGCTGCGCACCGAGATCAGTTGCAAGTACGACCGGGCGGCGGTCAGTTCGCTGCTGCGGCAGGCGGGTCTCGAGATGGTGCGCTGGTGGACGGACGAAGGGTGTCGATTCGCGCTGGCGCTGGGCGCCGTGACCTCGGGAGGAGGCTCTCCGTGAAGAAGATCGGGTTGGTGGGTGTCGGGATGTTCGCGCTGATCGTGTTGACGAGAATGTTCTTCGGGGGCGAGGCCGCGGCTGCGGGAGCGGCTGCTGCGGACCGGGTCGAGCCGACCCACGAGGTCACCGCGCCAACCCCGGAGACGGAGGCTGCGGCCCCGGCCGGCGCGGCTCCGAACGGGCCGGCGGCCAGCAACGCACCCGCGGCCATCCCGCCGACCGCCGCGGTCTCGACGTCCCCGATCGTGCAGGAAGCCCAAGAGGTCCCGCCCCAGGAAGCTCCCCGCCGCTGGCGCCGCTGGCGGAACTACAACCGCTATCCCGGCCCCATTCCCACCCCGGAGGAGTGGCGCGCCCCCGACGGCCCGGTGCGGATCGCCCTGCAGGTCGGTCACTGGCGAACCGATGAGGCTCCCCGCGAGCTGTCGGGACTGCGGCGCAACGGGGCCAACTGGAACGGGCTGGCCGAGTGGGAGGTCAACCTCGAGATCGCGCGCCACGCCGGCGCCATGCTGGAAGAACTGGGCTACATGGTCGACATCCTTCCCGCCGTGGTGCCCCCCGACTATCGCGCCCACCTCTTCATCGCCATCCATGCCGACGCGAGCAACGACCCCGGCACGACCGGCTACCGGGTGGCGGCCCCAAGCCGCGACGCCACCGGCCGCGCCTCCGACTTCGTCGACCTGCTCAACCGGAAATACGGCGAGGTGACCGGCATCAGGCGCCTCCCGACCGTGACCCGGCGCATGCGCAACTACTACGCCTTCAACTTCCGCCGCTACGAACACGCCCTGCATCCCATGACCATCGCGGTGATCATCGAAACCGGCTTCCTCACCAGTGCCGCCGACCGCGAAGTCATCGTGTCACAGCCCGACCTGGTCGCACGCGGGATCGTCGAGGGCGTCATTGAGTTCCCCATCACGCCCCCGCCCGGACGGGCCGCGGGGTCGCCCTGATCCGCCATCCCTCCAATCCAGCGCCGAGACACCCATGGAACTCAACAATGCCGTCGCGCTGATCACCGGCGGGTCCGAGGGGATCGGCCGTGCCATCGCCGAGGCGCTGATCGCGGAGGGCGCGATCGTTACCATTACCGGCCGCCGGAAGGACTTCCTGCAACTGACCGCCGAGGAAACCGGGGCGGACTGGATCGCGGGCGACGTGAGCGTCGAGGCGGACGCCGTGCACACCGTGAGCGAGGTGATCAGGAAGCACGGCCACCTCGACATCCTCGTCAACAACGCCGGCTTCGGCCTCTTCAAGCCGCTGGTGGACATGACCCTCGAGGAGCTCGAGAGGGTCTATCGCACCAACGTCTTCGGGGCCTTCCTGATGGCGCGCGAGGCCGCCCGTCACTTCATCGATCGGGGAAGCGGCGAGCTGATCAACATCGCGTCGACGTCGGGGCTCCGGGGGAGCGGCGGACGCACCGCCTACGCCTCGTCCAAGTTCGCGCTGCGCGGCATGACCGAGTGCTGGCGCGATGAACTCCGCCGCCACGACATCCGGGTCACGCTCGTCAATCCGAGCGAGGTCATGACCAACTTCGCCGCCAAGGCGGGCGTCGAGCGCGAGCGCTCCGACAAGAAGCTCACGCCCAGGGAGATCGCCAGCGCGGTGGTGGGCGCGCTCAAGGTGGATTCCCGCGGCTTCGTGCCCGAACTGGCGGTGTTCGCGACGAATCCGTTCTGAGCGTCTTGACGGGAATCTGCCCCAACTGCGGGTCCGGCCGGCCGGACCGCTTCTGTAGCCACTACGGCCAGAACGACCGCGACTACATGCGCGGCCTCTGGTCGGTGGCGTACGAGTTCTTCCGCGAGATGTTCGAGCTGGATTCGAGGCTCTTCCGCACCCTCAAGTCCCTGCTCTTCAAGCCCGGACACCTTTCGAGCGAGTTCTCGCGCAACCGCCGAGCCGCCTACATGTCGCCGGTCCGGCTCTACCTCTTCATCAGCTTCGTGTTCTTCCTGGTGCTGTCGATTTCAGCGGGGGGATGGCTGCGGAATCTGGATCTCTCGGATGCGGATGTGCAGATGGGCGGTGACGACGATCCCGTGGCAGCGGACAGCGCCCTCGCGGTGACGGACAGCGTGCTGGCCGTGGTGGACAGCGCGCTCGCCGATCGCGGGCTTCCGGCCGGACTCGGGTTGGGTGCGCTTGTGGACAGCGTGCTTGCGGATAGCACGCTGACGGCGGACACACGAGCCGACAGTGCGGTTGGCCAGGCGATCGATCCCGTCCAGCTCGAGGTCCTCAAGGCCCGCCTGCTGCCCGAACACGCGCGCAAGGTCGATGACATCATGGGCCGACCCGGCGATCCGGCCGCGAAGCAAGTGGTCCGCGGCCTCGCCGGATCGGCGGATCCGGACGAGAGCGCCAGCGGCGTGCCCGGATGGCTCATCCGCTACGGGCGGGGCCTCCTGATCGACCTCTTTCACGACCCCCGGGCCTTCCTGCAGGAGGCCATCGGCAACCTGCCCATCGCGATGTTCTTTCTGCTCCCGGTGTTCGCCATGATCCTCGGGGTCTGCTACTTGCGCAGGAAGAGGTTCTTCGTCGAGCACCTGGTGTTCGGCATGCACATCCACACCTTCGTGTTTCTGATGCTGGCCGCCGCGCTGCTCGTGCCCGGCGAAGGGGCCGGCAACTGGGTGCAGCTTTTCCTTGTCGTCGTTTCCCCGCTCTATGTCCTGATCGCCATGCGCAGGTTCTACGGCGAGGGATGGGGCCGGACGCTGGTCAAGGGGTTCGTGGTGTGGAACCTGTACTCGTTCGTGCTCTTCCCGGGCCTCGCGCTGGCGCTCTTCATCAGAACCTGACGTCGCGCCTCCCGCGATAGTATCATCACCGCACCCGCCCGAAGCGCACGTCGCGTGTCCTCCCGTTCGACAGGTAGAACCCGATCACCTGGCCGTTGCGGTCGCGCTCGAAGCGGAAGGTGAAGCCGCCGCCGGAGAACGTGTCCGGCTGGCCCGGCTCGAGCGTCGCGTCGTCCAGCCGGCGCTGCTTCATGACCAGTTCGGCGTCCTCCAGAACGATCTCGAAGAACGTCTCGATCTCCTCGCTGAAGTAGCGGCCCTCGAAGTCGGCCAGCGCCTCGGGATCGCCGGCCTCCTCCGCGCCGGGCACGCGCGTCCCGGGATGGAGACCGTTCTGGTCCAGCGTCATGCGGCTCACGCTGCCGTCTTCGCTTCGGTGGAAGACGATGGTCGCGGACACGCGCTCGATGGCGAACGTGGTGTCGGAGGTCGGCACCATCGCGAGCCGGGGCTGTCCGGTGGGTTCCGCGTAGAAGGTGTCGTCTTCGCGGGTGAAGGTGAGGATGAAGGCGGGCGTCTCGTCGAGCGCGTAGCGGCCGGCGAGGTCGTCGAAATCCTCGGGGTCGTAGTCGGCGGGATCGAAGGCGTCCTCACCCGCTTCCTCCGCCACGGCATCCTCCGGCTTCATCGCGTCCGCGAAGAACGCTTCGGCCAGCTCGTACGCGACCGCGCTGTTGAAGCCCGCATGGTTGCTCTGGGTGGTGATGCCGGCGTTGATCTCCGGGTACCAGGCCAGCATCGAGCGGTGCGCTACGTCGGCGCCTCCGTGCGACACCCGCCTGAGGCCGCGCTGCTCGTCGACGGAGAGGCCGTAGCCGTAGCCGGTTTCCTCGCCGCCGGAAAGGACGTAGGACGTCATCATTTCCTCGAAGATCTCCGCGCTGCCGATCCGCGGATTCGCGTAGTTCTCCACCCAGGTCTGCAGATCGTCCAGCGTGGAGTACATGCCGCCGGCTCCCGCCGCGCCACCCAGGTCGCCGATCTGCAGGAAGCCGTCGGGCCCGGGCGTGTAGCCCTCCGACATCTCCGGGACGATGTGAATGGGTGATGGACGGACCAGGGTGCGGGTCATCCCCAGCGGCTCGAAGACGTTGTTGCGCATGAACGTGGGGAAGTCCTGGCCCGAGGTGCGCTCGACGATGACCGCGGCCAGCCCGAAGGCGGTGTTGTTGTAGTTCCACTCGGCGCCGGGCTCGTTCTGGAGCGCGGGCTGGCGCTGGACGATGTCGATGATCTCGGATCGGTCGATCCAGTCGCCTCGGTCGAGGCGCCGCCCGGTCATGCGCGTCAGGTTCAGGAACTCGCGCAGCCCGGAGGTATGCGTGATGAGATGGCGTACGGTGACGGTGTGGTCGAACTCGGGCAGCTCCGGGATGTGCTTGCGGATGTCGTCGTCCAGCGAGAGCAGTCCGCGCTCGGCCTGCAGCATGATGGCGAAGGCGGTGAACTGCTTGGAGGTCGAGCCGATGTTGGTGCGCGTGTTGGTGGCGAACGGGATGCCGTAGCCGAGGTTGGCCATGCCGTAGGCCCTGGAGAAGAGCGTCTCGCCGTCGCGCCAGACCTGAACGGCCGCCCCGGGGGATTCCTCGCCCTCGTATCGGGACATGAGTTGGTCGGTGAGCTTCTCCGGGTCGGTTTCGAGCGGCTCGAGGCGAAGCAGGGTGATGGTGTAGTCACCCGATTCGCCCTCCGCGGGGGTCAGCTCGACCGTGTACGCGCCGGCTTCCGGCGGACGCACCGCGAAGCGCTCTGCGCCGCGGCCCGGTCCGGAAGAGTTCCCCCAGGGCGTCTCTCCGTCCGATCCGAGCACCCGCACGTCGATGTCCGCGGAAACCTGATCGACCTCGCCGAGCACGAAGTAGTCTTCCCCGGCCTCGAAGGTGTAGCGCGCGGTGTCGCCCTCGGAGAGGGAGCCGGACAGGGTGCGGCAGACGGAGAGGGCGGTTTGGGCGGAGAGGTCGCCCGCGAAGAGCAGCACGCTGACCGTGACCGCCACGAACGGTAGCGAAACCGCGATGGCGCGAAGGGTGAAGGCGGCGCGCAGGACACTGCGGCGGGGGGAGCTCAGGATCATTTCGGGCTGTTCACGCATGGATGCTTCTCGGGAAGGGTCTGGATCTTTGGCATCAGGCAAACCATAACAACCACCATGGAAACTACCATCGACAAGGCGGGCCGCCTGGTTTTGCCCAAGGCGGTTCGCGAGGCAAGCCGGTTGTACCCCGGGACCCGCGTGCGATTCCGAGTGCGGGATCGTCGTTACGCTTCTTCGATCGCCGATACGACCTCCTCGTGGGTCGGGTGGCGGCCGCTGGCGGCCTTCGAGTACACCAGTCGGCCGTCGGCGATGACCTCGAACCGGCCGCCGCCGGACGGGATCATCTCGATGTCGACGCCGTGGAATCGCTTCCTGAGAGTGGCCGCCAAACTGACGGCTTTGGGCTTGTAGTTTCAAGCGGTGCAGTATTCGATGGATACGCGCATATGGCGCCTCCCTGTTGTTCGGTGAGTAGTGTCATCCTGCTAAGGCAGCAGCCTCGCCGGCGGTGCGCTACCCGGCGGCTCCACTCGCCACCACCATTGGGTGGGCAGGGGGCGCCGGCGCGGCCACACCTCGGTAAGGGTGGCGGCCTCGTAGAGACGGCCGTTCTTCATCACGTACTCTATGTCGGTCGTGTTGTGCAGGTCGTCAAGGGGGTTGGAGTTCAGCACCTGCAGATCGGCGAGCTTGCCGGGCTCGATGGAGCCGATGTCGCCCGCGAGCCCGATCGCGTCCGCGCTCATGAGCGTGGCCATGCGCAGCGCGTCGTGATTCTCCATGCCCCCGGACGCCATCATCCAGAGCTCCCAGTGGGTGCCGAGGCCCTGCACCTCGCCGTGCGAGCCCAGTCCGGCCTGCCCGCCCGCGTCCATCCACTTCTTCAGCTGCTCCGCCTGCTGGAAGTGAGGGTACTGGTCGGTGCGATACCAGGTGGTGGTTTTCCACTTGTCGAGTTCGTCGTGCGGTGTGAAGTAGCGGAGCCGCTCGGCCTCGTCGACGCTCACGCTGGTAAGGTAGAGCTGCCGACCCGACGGCCCGCCGTAGGCCACGATCAGGGTCGGCGTGTAGACCATCCCGCTGAAGGCACCCAGTTCGACCACGTCCCGGTAGAAGGGGCTGATGGGGAGCGAGTGCTCGAGGCCGGCATAGCCGTCCTGGGCGAGCGTCAGGTTCATGGTGAAGTTCGAGCCGCCCTCGGTGGTGGGCGTGAGGCCGAGTTCGCGCGCGGCCATGATGACCCACTGACGCACCTTGCGGTCACCGGCCAGGTACTGCTTGATCGTCTGCGTGTTGAAGTGATCGGCGTAGCGCCGCAGCACGTCGCGGGCTTCGTCGAGGCTCGAGATACGGTCCGCGCTGAAGACGCCCGGGCCGGTCGAGTAGAGACGCGGGCCGATGAGTTCCCCGGCTTCCATGAGATCGCTGTAGGCAAGGATGTCCTCGGTCGAGGTCTGCGGGTCGCGCTGGGTGGTGACCCCGTACGCGAGTTGCGCGAGGAACTGCGACACCTGGCTCCGATGCACGCCCCAGGCCACCCAGGTGTGGGCGTGGATGTCGACGAGTCCCGGAAGAATGGTCTTGCCGGACATGTCGCGGACCTCGGCGCCGTCGGGGATGGCGACGCTGCCGGAACCGCCCACGGCGGTGATGCGGTTGTCCTCGATGAGGATGTCGCCCCGCTGGATCACCTCCTCGCCGCGCATGGTGATAAGGCGGGCGTTGGTGAGGGCCAGGGCCCCACGCGGTTTGTCCTTTGCGAGGGTGATGTTGATGTCGTAGCGGGCGGCGGTGTAGGCGGGGGTGGAGTCTTCCTCGTCCCCGGCTTCCGCCCCTTCCTCATCCGTCTCCCGGGCTCCGGGTTCCTCCTCGGGCTCATCTTCCACTTCCTCCGCGCGTGCCGCGGTCAGTGAATCCGCGATCAGCGCATCCGCCGCGGTGACGTCGTACTCGAAGAAGGAGCGCCCGATCGAGTAGTAGGCGGCGCCGCCGTCGTGTCTCCAGCCCACGAAATCGCCGCCCACCTTTGTGAGGCGACGCGTCGGCACCGTGGTGGAGCCGGCCACGGACACGGTGGCCGGATTCCCGCCCACGGGTGGCACGGTGATGAGGAAGACGTTGCGGTTGGCGCGCACGATGGCTCGGCGACCGTCCGGGGCAAGCACCACCTCGTCCGGGGTGGCGCTTCCGCCGGGGCCGGGGGAGGGGGCGGTGACCCTGACGATGGTGCGCACGTCGGTGCCGTCGTAGCGCATCGAGAGGAGCCCCTCGGAGCCCGCCCAGATGTAGATCCGCTCCGGATCCGGGCCGAAATGGGGCGTGTTGCGGCTCTGCTGCGTCGTGCTCGCGCCCACCCACGTGATGCGGGTGGCCTCTCCGCCGTCGGCGGGCAGCCAGATGTACTCCATCTCCGATGCGCGATGATGGCGCCCGAAGTCCTCGAGGGTGCGCATGCGGTGCATCATCGAGCCGCGCGCGGCGAGCAGGCGGGTGCCGTCGCCGGAATAGGCCAGCTTGTCGTAGAAGGCGGAAGCGCGGGTGAGGCGTTCCGGCTCGCCTCCCTCCGGCGTGATGCGCCAGATGTCTCCGCCGGTCGAGTCGTTCCAGGTGACGTAGGCGATGTGGCGGCCGTCCGGCGACCACACCGGGCCGTGCTCGACGTCCGTGGCGGTGGTGAGGCGGCGCGCCCCGGCGATGTCGGGGTGTTGGCTGGTCTGCGGGTGCTCCACGTCGGGCAGATCGGTGATCCAGAGGCGGTCGAGCGCCGCGAAGGCCAGTCGGCGGCCGTCCGGCGAGGGACGCGCCCCCCGGATTTGTGAGACCGTCATGGTGGAGTCGTTGATGGGGTAGTCGAACTTGACCAGCGGCCCGAGGTCCTGCTGGACGCGCGCCCGGAAGGGGATCTCGCTGGCCTCGCCGGACGGCACTTCCACGCGCATGATCCGGCCGCCGTAGCTGGTGATGAGTGCCCGCGAGTCCGGGGTGAAGGCCGAGTTGGGATAGACGTCCCGATCTCGCATGCCGCCGCCCTGCGAGTCGTCGCGCTGCACGTCCGTGACCAGCCAGCTGTCACCGCCGGTCTCCAGGTCCAGCAGCTTCAGCGCCTCGAGCGCGTCCCAGCGGGTCGCGTACACCACCCAGCGTCCGTCGCGGCTCGGAACCGGACGGAAGGCGCCCTCGTGCTCGTGTGTTCTTACATGCACGCGCCCGGTCTCGCGGTCGAGCAGGGCGAGCTGGAAGGGCCCCACCTGGCGCGCCGAACTGCGCCCGGTGGCGTGGTCGGGACCGAACTCGAGCACCTCGCCGGAGTTTATGAGGCTCTGCCGGCTCACCGTCTCGAACCCGCCCGCGACCTCGCCGCGAACATTCACCCACAGGTAGCGCGGGTCGGCGTCGAAGGCCGCGCCCAGGTGGGCGGGCGGCGCGGGCTCCCCGTCCTCCCGGTGCCCGGTCATCTGCACGCCCGAGCCCCCGTCCCGGTGGTACAGCCAGAGCTGCGTGCCCTTGTTGGCGATCACGTACTCGCCGTCCGGCGTCCACACCGGCGACATGTAGCTCTCGCGCTCGGTGTCGGTGAGCTGGCGCGCCCCGCTCCCGTCCGCGCCCGCGATCCAGATGTTCTCCGAGCCGTCGCGGTCGCTCACGAAGACGAGCATCGAGCCGTCCGGGGAGTAGCGCGGCTGCATGTCGTACGCCTGTCCGCTGGTAATGCGCGTCGCGTCGCCACCCGTGACGGGGAGGGTGTACAGGTCGCCGAGCAGCTCGAAAGCGATCGTCTCCCCGTCCGGCGACAGATCCAGCGAGATCCACGTACCCTCGTCGGTGGTGAAGTCCAGGGTGCGCGTGGGAATGAGCGGCAGCGAGTTGGTGCGACGCGCTTCCGCGGCGGAACTGTCGTTCTGCTCGGTGGTCTGGGCGGCCGCGGGGTGGGGCTGCGCGGCCGCGGCGAGCAGGGTGGTGAGAGCGGCCAGGGTGGTCGCGGCGGCGAGTACGCTTACGCGCACCGTCGCGGTCGCGTGAGCGGGACTGGTCGCGTCGGCGATTGCGGTCGCGGGACGATAGGAGTTCATGGCGGCACCCGGTTGCGGGGGAGGGAAGGGTACTCCCGCCACGGTAGTGCGCCGAGGGGTGGGGGGCTACCACCAGGGAAGGATGACTCGCCAACCGCATAGGACCGCGGCGGTCACTCCCAGGCGGACCACGGCGAGAGTCCTGGGGCCGCCGTGAAGTGTGTTGGCGCCAGCGCTAGGCGGCGGCGTTCCCTCCATGGACGTGGACCCGAAAATCCTCCCGCAGGTCCTGAAGCGAGCGATTCACGCCTCTGAGTTCACCTCGGAGTTCCGCGAGACCCTCACCGACCGCGACCATCCCCTGGCGGTTGGTGGCGATTTCGGCACCGAGCCTGTCCCCCAGACTCTGGATGTCGCGACTCAGATCCTCGCGTAGCCCTCCGATTCTGCCATCGATCCGGCCGGTGAGATCGTCGCGCAGGTCTCCGGTCTTACCATCGATCCGGCCGGTGAGATCGTGGCGCAGGGCTCCGATCCTGCCATGGAGATCGTCACGGAGGCCATCGATCTTCCCATCGAGGTCGCCCCGGACCGCACCGATGTCACGGCTCAGATCGCTGCGTAGCCCGGCAATGCTGTCTCCGATCCTGTCGTGAGCGATCCGGTTCTCCCGTCGCATCCTTTCGAGAACCCGCCACCCCAACGTCAACACGGTAGTCAACGTGACGACGACCGTTCCCGCCATGCTGACCGGCTGCCACCACTCCATGTCTCCTCCGCCTGTGGTTCGGCGCTCACCGAGCAACCACTCGATCAAGGTACAGACGACTCACAGGAGGCGGCAATCAGTCGCCTCCGTAGCGCTTCAACGGTGCGCGCGATCGTCCGTAAGACCCGATTGCCTCCGACCTGTCCGTTGATCGCCGCGAAGCATCCCGGGAAGTATCGGCGGATCGGACGGGCGACTGAATGGCTCGATGGGATTGATTTTTGTAAGCGATTGGCACTGATTGGTTTATATC